>NZ_JBFTLD010000452.1:0-2609 GCF_056396265.1 Allobosea sp. 05T422_2
GCACCATACAGCGCTCGCAACCGGGGTTTTCCCCATTGGCGGCCTGCGGACGCGGGCCGAACGCCGCGATATCTTCGCGATCGCCGATGGCGATCCGACCCACGGTTTTGTTGCCGTTCTGGCTCGGATCGGGGAGGGTCGGGATGCCGCGACGCGCCGGCGGGTCGCCGAAGCGCTGATGGCGACGCTCGAAGCGCAAACCGCCGACCTGTTCAGCAAGATCGGGCTCGGTCTCACAGTCGAGGTCCAAGAGATCGACGGGACGGCCTCGCTCAAGACCAACAATCTGCATGAACGCCTCGCACGCAAGGGAGGCCTCGCATGAACCGGGCCATCGATCCGAAGTTCGCCAGCAATCTGATCGGGGCCGAGCGCGCCATGGCGCGCTTCCTCACCGGCGGGGTCGTTCCGCATGTCATTGCCGGAGAGCGCGTGCTCTCCGCCACGAGCGCCACCTTCGAAACGCTCGATCCGGCCACCAATGAGCATCAATGCACCATCGCCTCCGGTGGTGCAGCGGAGATCGACCGTGCGGCCCGCGCCGCCGAGGCGGCCTTCAAGGTCTGGCGCGATGTTCCAGGCGCGACGCGTCGCAAGATCCTGCATGCGATAGCGGATGCGATCGAGGCGCGAGCCGAGGAGATCGCCTTCGTCGAGAGTTGCGATACTGGCCAACCGATCCGCTATATGGCCAAGGCTGCGCTGCGCGGCGCCGAGAATTTTCGCTTCTACGCCGATCGTGCCACCGAGGCGGGCAACGGGCTTTCGCTGCCCGATACCGACCATATCAACTACACCATCCGCCAACCGATCGGCCCCGTCGGCGTGATCACGCCGTGGAACACGCCTTTCATGCTGTCGACCTGGAAGATCGCGCCGGCACTCGCCGCCGGCTGCACCGTCGTCCATAAGCCGGCCGAGTGGTCACCGCTCTCCGCGGTCATCCTGACCGAGATCATGGATGAGGTGATCCGCGCCCACGGATTGCCCGCGGGCGTCGTCAATCTGGTGCACGGGCTCGGCGAAGAGGCTGGCAAGGCCCTGACCGAGCATCCCGCGATCCGGGCAATCGCCTTCGTCGGCGAGACCACGACCGGCTCGCACATCATGGCGCAAGGCGCAAAGACGCTGAAACGCGTGCATTTCGAACTCGGCGGCAAGAACCCGGTGATCGTTTTCGACGATGCCGACCTGGACCGCGCCCTCGATGCCGTGCTGTTCATGATCTACTCGCTGAATGGCGAACGCTGCACGTCGTCCTCGCGCGCGCTGGTCCAGCGCTCGATCTATGACAGCTTCAGCGAAAGAGTCGTCGAGCGTGTCCGGCGTATCAAAGTCGGCCACCCGCTCGATCCGGCAACGGAGATCGGGCCGTTGATCCACCCGCGTCATGCCGAAAAGGTCCTGTCCTACCCTGCGCTCGCGCGAGAGGGCGGGGCACGCGTCGCCTGCGGCGGCGGGCGGGCGATGGAGGGGGCCGGCAATTATGTCGAGCCGACGCTCTATGTCGACGCTGCAGCTGGAATGCGGATCGCCCAGGAGGAGATCTTTGGTCCTGTCCTGACCATGATTCCCTTCGAGGATGAGGCCGATGCGGTTCGGGTCGCCAACGATGTCCGCTACGGGCTCGCCGGCTATCTCTGGACCCGTGATATCGGCCGCGCGCACCGTGTCGCTCGCGATCTCGAAGCCGGCATGATCTGGGTGAACTCCGAGAATGTGCGGCATTTGCCGACCCCGTTCGGAGGCATCAAGAGTTCCGGCATCGGCCGTGACGGCGGCGACTATTCCTTCGATTTCTACATGGAGACGAAGAACATCGCGGTCGCCTATGACAGCCACAAGGTCCCAAAGCTCGGGCTCGGAGGCTGACCGGTAACGGGAAGGATCGAAGCGGGAACGGCGGCCGTGGTCGCAGCCGTGCCACCGGCTTCACAGCATCAAGCCCTCGAAAAGCAGGCCGGCAGCAGGAATAAGATACCAAGGAGGAAGCTCTATGCCTGTCCCGCAGCCGGTATTGAATCCGCCCTTTCAGGTGGTGCGGCTCAATCACGTCGTCCTGTCCGTGTGCGATCTGGCGGCTTCGCGAGCCTTCTGGTCCGATACGCTTGGGCTGCTAGTGACGGACGAGAGCGAGAGCCGAGTCTACATGCGTGCGATGGAAGAACGTGGACACCATTGCATCGTCTTGGAGAAGGGTGAAAGCCCGGTCGCAAAGGTACTCGGTTTCAAGGTTTTCTCGGAAGAGGATCTGGACAAGGCACATCATTTCTTTCGGGCGAACGGCCTGCCGGCCCGGTTTGTCGAGGCGCCGTTCCAGGGCCGCACGCTCAGGACTGTCGACCCGCTCGGCGTCCCGCTGGAGTTCTATTTCAGCATGGACAAGCTTCCGTCGGTTCACCAGAAATACGCGCTMTACAAGGGCGTGAAGCCGCTCCGGATCGACCATTTCAACTGCTTCTCCGACAATGTCGACGCGTCCGTCGCGTTCTATAACGCGATCGGATTCCGAACGACCGAATACACGGTGAACGAGGATGGCAGCCGGCTCTGGGCGGCCTGGATGCACCGCAAGGGTGGCGTTCACGACATGGCCTTCACCCATGGGG
>NZ_JBFTLD010000453.1:0-2581 GCF_056396265.1 Allobosea sp. 05T422_2
CTCCTGCGTCTCGGCGATGCCGCCGATCGGCGAGCCGGCGATACGCCGGCGGCCGAGCAGCAGCGGCACGGTCGAGGGCTCCGCGAGCGGCCCGACCTGGCCGACCAGGACGAGCGTCGCATCGACATCGAGCAGCGAGAGATAGGGGTTGATGTCGTGCCTGACCGGAACGGTATCGATGATCAGGTCAAAGCCGTTTGCGGCCCTGGCCATGGCCTCGGCATCGCTGGAGACCAGCAGCCGGTCGGCGCCGAGCGCCAGCGCATCGGCCTGCTTGTCTGCCGTACGGCTCATCACCGTGACATCGGCGCCGAGCGCAGCCGCGAGCTTCACCGCCATATGGCCGAGGCCGCCGAGACCAACCACGCCGACGCGGCTGCCCGGTCCGACATTCCAGGTGCGCAGCGGCGAATAGGTGGTGATGCCAGCGCAGAGCAGCGGCGCGACCTTGGCGAGATCGAGCCCGTCGGGCACGCGCAGCGCAAACTCCTCGCGCACCACGAGGTGCTTGGAATAGCCGCCATAGGTCGGCTCGGCCGGCTCGCAGGAGAAGCGCTCCTTGTCGTTATAGGTCTGGACATTGCCCTTGCGGCAGAGCTGTTCCAGCCCCTTGCGGCACTGGTCGCAGGCCTGGCAGGAATCGACCATGCAGCCGACGGCGACATGATCGCCGGCCTTGTAGCGGCGGACATCGCGGCCGACCGCGGTCACCCGGCCGACGATCTCATGGCCCGGCACCATGGGATACTGGCTCCAGCCCCAGTCGTTGCGGGCCTGGTGCAGATCGGTGTGGCAGACGCCGCAATAGAGCACCTCCATCGCAACATCGTTCGGCCGAAGCTCCCGCCGCGTGACATCGAAGGGGGCGAGCGGCGAAGCGGCCGACCGGGCGGCATAGCCAATGGTCTTCATGCCAGGTCTCCCGTCCTGATGGTCGTTGAAGCGCCGGCCTCATCGAGGGCCTGGCGCAGCACAGGAATGGCGGAATTGGCGGTCGGCCAGCCCGCTGAGAGGGCAAGATGGGTGACGAGCTCGGTCAGCTCGTCCGCCGTCACGCCATTGTCGAGCGCGCGCCGGACATGGCCGGGCGGTTCGTTCGTGCGGTTGAGCGCAACCAGGCTCGCGACGGTGATCCGGCTGCGGTCGCACTTCGACAGGCCGGGGCGCTCCCAGACCTCGCCGAACAGGACGCGATCGCCCAAACCGG
Source organism: Allobosea sp. 05T422_2 (assembly GCF_056396265.1). Classification (NCBI taxonomy): domain Bacteria; kingdom Pseudomonadati; phylum Pseudomonadota; class Alphaproteobacteria; order Hyphomicrobiales; family Alloboseaceae; genus Allobosea; species Allobosea sp. 05T422_2. The sequence continues at coordinate 1,208 of NZ_JBFTLD010000453.1, forward strand.
CAAGGGCCGGAGCGACATCGCCATAGGCCTTTTGCGCAGGGCTGCGATCATCCGTCATCCCTGCACCTCTCCGCGATGAACCTGCCAGAGATAATCCTGGTCCACGACCTTCTCCATCCAGGTCACCACCGAACCATCCTTMATCGCGGCAATGGCGACATGCGCCATGGCGCAGTCCGGCGCGGCGCCGTGCCAGTGTTTCTCGCCCGGTTCGAACCAGACGATGTCGCCGGGCCGGATCTCCTCGACCGGACCGCCCTCGCGCTGCACCCGGCCCAGCCCCGAGAGCACCAGAAGGGTCTGGCCGAGCGGATGGGTGTGCCAGGCCGTCCGCGCTCCGGGTTCGAAGGTGACGGTCGCGCCGCTCAGGGCGGCGCCGCCGGCAAAGGGCGCATCGATCCTGACCGTGCCCGTGAAATACTCGGCCGGCCCCTTTGCAGAAGGCTGCGCCCCGCTTCGCTTGATGTCCATCCACGTTTCCTCACGTCCTCGTGCCTGGAGCCGGACAGACTCCCGCCCCTCCCAAGCACTGTAGCCGCGCGACATTCATTGGATTAGGCGATAGAAACCGCATGAAGCCATATCGGGAGTTCATGAATGCGGCGCGAGGAACTGGTCGATCTCAATGCCTTCCTGACGGTCGCCGAGGAGCAGAGTTTCACGCGCGCGGCCGCCAAGCTCGGCACCTCGCAATCCTCGCTGAGCCATACGATCCGCCGGCTCGAGACCAGGCTGGGCGTGCGCCTGCTGACCCGCACCACCCGCAGCGTCGCGCCGACCGCGGCCGGGGAGCGGCTGCTCGGCACGCTGCGCCCGGCTCTGGAGAGCATCGGCTCGGAACTGGCCTCCCTCAACGAGTTGCGCGAGAAGCCGGCCGGGACGATCCGCATCACGACCTCGGAGCACGCGGCGACGACCGTGCTCTGGCCGGCTCTGGAGCGGTTCCTGCCGCATTACCCCGACATCCATGTCGAGCTCAGCATCGATTCCAGCCTGACCGACATCGTCACCGAGCGCTTCGACGCCGGCGTCCGGCTCGGCGAAGCGCTCGCCAAGGACATGGTAGCGGTCCGGATCGGGCCGGATCTGCGCATGGTGGTGGTCGGATCGCCCGGCTATCTCGCCACCCGCTCCATTCCCCTGACCCCGCATGACCTCGCCGAGCACAGCTGCATCAACCTGCGCCTGTTGAGCGGCGGCGGCCTCTACGCCTGGGAGCTGGAGCGGGATGGACGCGAAGTCCGCGTCCGGGTGGAGGGTCGGCTCGCCTTCAACAATGTCAGTATGATCGCGCGCGCCGCCGAGGCCGGCTTCGGGCTCGGCTTCGTGATGGAGGACCATGTGGCGGAGCAGCTTGCCCGGGGCAGCCTGGTC
>NZ_JBFTLD010000454.1:0-2562 GCF_056396265.1 Allobosea sp. 05T422_2
TCGTGATGAGCGCGCAGAACACCTTCATGACCGCGATCAAGGCGTCCGAGCGCGGCGCTTATGAATATCTGCCGAAGCCCTTCGATCTGAAGGAACTCGTCGCGATCGTCGGGAGAGCCCTCTCGCGGCCGCGCGGCGATGGCGGACGTGCCAATGCCGCGGCCGAGCCCGATGACATTCCGCTGATCGGCCGTTCGCCCGCCATGCAGGACGTCTACCGGGCGCTCGCGAGGCTGATGCCGATCGATCTCACCGTGATGATCAACGGCGAGTCCGGCACAGGCAAGGAGTTGGTTGCCCGCGCGCTCCACGATTACGGCAAGCGCCGCAACGGTCCCTTCGTCGCCATCAACATGGCCGCCATTCCGAAGGACCTGATCGAATCCGAACTGTTCGGCCATGAGAAGGGCGCCTTCACCGGCGCACTCACCCGCTCTTCCGGCCGCTTCGAGCAAGCCGAGGGCGGCACGCTCTTCCTCGACGAAATCGGCGACATGCCGATGGAGGCCCAGACGCGGCTCCTGCGAGTGCTGCAGCAGGGCGAATACACGACGGTCGGTGGACGCACGCCGATCAGGACGAATGTCCGGATCGTGGCGGCGACCAACAAGGATTTGCGTATCTCGATCGCGCAGGGACTGTTCCGCGAGGATCTGTTCTTCCGGCTCAACGTCGTGCCGATCAGGCTGCCGCCGCTGCGCGAGCGGGTCGAAGACATTCCGGATCTCGTTCGGCACTTCTTCTCGCTGGTCGAGAAGGAAGGGTTGCCGCGCAAGCAGATCGATTCGGAAGMGATGGACGTGATGCGGCGCTATCGCTGGCCGGGCAATGTCCGCGAACTGGAAAATCTCGTCCGGCGCCTCGCTGCCCTCTATCCACAGGAGACGATCACCGCACCGATCGTCGAGGCCGAACTGCAGCCGGCCTCCGCAACCTCGAGCTTCGCCCATAGCTCGGGGCCGGAGCGGGCGGAGACCTTGTCCGGTTCGGTCGAGCGTCATCTCGGTCAGTATTTCGGCGGGTTCGGCGACAATATCCCGCCACCCGGCCTCTATCACCGTATCTTGCGCGAGGTCGAACCGCCATTGATCGCCGCTGCGCTTGCCGCAACCCGCGGCAACCAGATCCGCGCAGCCGAGCTGCTCGGGCTCAATCGCAACACCCTGCGCAAGAAGATTCGGGAACTCGACATGCAGGTGGTCCGCTCGCCACGCTGAGCCTTTGTAAGGCGGGGCAGCGGTTTCCTGCCTTTCATATGTCATATTTTGACAACACCGTTGCGGCGGCGCATCAGTGCGCCGAGCCGGGCACCCTTGCGTCCGGCTTTCGCGGAGTTGTTGAGACAGAGTGACCGCCTCCATCAGCGATATCAGGATCACGCCGCGTGGCGAGGATACGCCGCGACGCGTCTCGGGCTGGCTCGGGGCCCTCGTCGTCGTGTTCGCGCTCGTCTCGGCACTGGTGACGTTCCTCGTCCTGTCCGGCGCGACTCCCATCGTGCCGGTGCACGAGGTCGTCATCGGCGTCTTCGTGCTCAACGGCTTCCTGATCCTGCTGCTGCTGATCATCGTCGCATTCGAGACGGCGGTGCTGATCCGGGCAAGGCGTGCCGGGGCTGCGGCCGCCGGGTTGCATGTCCGCATCGTCGGCCTGTTCAGCATCATTGCCGCCTTGCCGGCGGTGCTCGTGGCGGTGATCGCGACCGTTACCATCGAACGCGGCCTCGAGCCCTGGTTCTMGGATCGGATGCGCGATGCCATCTTCAAATCGGTCGAGGTCGCCGACGCCTATGCGGCGGGCCAGTGCCAGTCGCTCGGCCGCGAAATCCGTGTGCTGGCGGACGATCTGACGCGGGCGAAACCTGCCTTCGATGCCGACCGCAAATGGTTCGAGAACTTCCTGACAGCCCGTGCCACGGCGCTTGGCGTGCCGGTCGCCACGATCATGCGCCCGCCGGCGACGGTCCTCGTCAGGGCGAATATCGATGTGCTGCGCGATGCGCCAAAACCCGATGAAGCCGCGTTCGAGGATGCGCAATCCTCGCCCGAGCCGATCTGCGTGCTGCCCTCGACCGGGCGCATCTTCGGCGCGCTGGTCAAGCTGCCGACCTACGACAACGCTTTCCTCTATGTCGCCCGTGAGGTGAACCCGCTCGCCGTCGAGTTTCCGGCCGTCGCCCGTGGCGCCGCCGTCGAGTATCTCTCGATCGATGCACGCCGGAAGGGCGTGCAGATCGCCTTTGCCTCGATGTATGCCCTGATCGCCGTCATCCTGCTGCTTTCGGCGATCTGGATCGGACTCAGTTTCGCCAACGGGCTCGTGGCGCCGATCCGACGCATGATCCACGCGACCGACCAGGTCTCCAGCGGCAATTTCTATGTCCAGGTCCCGATACGACGATCGGAGGGCGACCTTGCCCATCTCGGTGAAACCTTCAACAAGATGACGGCGGAGCTGCGCCGGCAGCGCGACGGGCTGGTCACGGCCAGCGAAGTTATCGATCGACGACGGCGCTTCACCGAAACGGTCCTGTCGGGTGTATCCTCCGGCGTGCTCGAGGAC
>NZ_JBFTLD010000455.1:0-2553 GCF_056396265.1 Allobosea sp. 05T422_2
GGCAATGACGTGATCGATGGCCGCGGCGGCTCGGACATCCTGCATGGCGGCGCCGKCAACGACTTCATCCGCGGCGGCGCCGGCCATGACCTGATCTATGCCGGCCGCGGCAACGACATCGTCTATGGCGGCGAGGGCAACGACACGATCTATGGCGGCGACGGCGACGACCAGCTCTTCGGCGAGGATGGCGACGACATCATCTTCGGCGAGGCTGGCGATGACATCATTGTCGGCGGCGCCGGCAACGACCAGCTCTCCGGCGGTGACGGCAATGACGTGATCCAGGGCGGCACCGGCGACGACCAGATCGCCGGGGATGCCGGCAACGACGTCGCCCATGGCGATGAGGGCGACGACACCGTGGATGGCGGCGCCGGGAATGATGAAGTTCATGGCGATGCCGGCGACGATCACGTCATGGGCGGSGCCGGCAATGACCAGGTCTATGGYGAGGACGGCGACGACATCCTCGACGGCGGCGCCGGCGACGACTGGATCGACGGCGGCGAAGGCGACAACACGATCTTCACCGGCGATGGCACCAACAGCGTCCGCACCGGCAACGGCAACAATGTTGTGACCGGTGGCGCTCATGTCGACATCGTCCAGTTCGGCGCCGGCCAGGACACGGCCCAGCTCGGCGCGGGCGACGATGCAGCGGCCGGCGGCGGCGGCGATGACCGGCTCTTCGGCGAGGATGGCGACGACACGCTCTCCGGCGACGACGGTGACGATGTGCTCGACGGCGGTTCCGGCGACGATCACCTCGCGGGCGGCAGCGGCGACGACCAGATCCATGGCGGGACCGGTGACGACATCGTCTTCGGCGGCGACGGGCGCGACCGGATCGAGGGCGACGCGGATGACGACATCGTCTTCGCCGGCGCCGGCGACGACCGGGTCGAGGGCAATGCCGGCAATGACCGGCTCTTCGGCGAGGCTGGTGACGACCGGATCGAGGGCGACGCGGGCGATGATGTCATCGATGGCGGGGCCGGCAACGACCGGCTCGAGGGCGATGACGGCGACGACGTGGTCATGGGCGGAGCTGGTAACGACCAGATCGCCGGAGATGCTGGCGACGATACGCTCGATGGCGGTACCGGTGAGGATCTCGTCAAGGCCGGCGCCGGCAACGACGTGATCATCGGCACGCTCGATGCCGCGGCCGATTGCTATGATGGCGGCAACGGCAGCGACACGCTGGATTACTCCCAGGCGACGCAATGCATCKACATCAACCTGGTCGAGGGCAAGGCGGTCAGCGTCGAGATCGGCGCGGACAGCTTCTCCAATATCGAGGCGGTGATCGGCGGCAGCGGCGACGACCACTTCACCATCGGTGCCGACGCAGTGACGCTGACCGGCGGTGCCGGCAACGACTGCTTCTCGTTCGACGTGCCCTATGACGAGGATGACCGCGACCTGATCCACCAGATCCTCGATCTCGAGGCTGGCGACCGCATCATCGTCAGCCAGTACCAGATCCGCACGGATGGCGATCCCGCCAATGGTGCGCCCGGGGACGAGGCCGATCCGTTCGCCAGCGCCTATGGCGACCAGGCCGGCACTGCCAGCCAGCCCTTCCGCTTCCGCATCGAGAAGATCGGTGACAACGACTACACCTATGTCGACGTCTATCTCGAGCAGACCGACGAGAGGGACTACTCSATCGAGATCCAGGGCAGYCACAGGCTTTAYTAYTAYTGACCTCGGTGCGSGGCMGCKSGGCCTCGCATCCCGGGTCCGCTGACGGGAGAGACGGATATGACCAGGCGCAATGTCGCATCGCAGGTGGGCGGGGACGCCAGGGAAGGGCGCGAGCCGAACTTCGGGCTCGGCCGGCATATGCTCGCCGGTACCGCGCTCGCCCTGCTCCTGGTCGTCGGCTGCGGCGGCTGGGCCGCCAGCGCCCATCTCAACGGCGCCGTGATCGCCCAGGGCTCGATCAAGGTCGATCAGAACCTCAAGGAGGTGCAGCACCGCGACGGCGGCGTCGTCCAGGCGATCGGGGTGCGACAGGGCGACCGGGTCGAGGCAGGCCAGACCCTGTTCTGGCTCGACGATGTCCAGACCAAGGCCGAGCTCTCGATCATCCGCTCGCAGCTCGGCGARAATCTCGGYCGCAAGGCCCGCCTGATCGCCGAGCGCGACAACCTYGCCGCGATCACCTTCCCGGCCGAGTTCGCCCGATTCTCCGACGAGGCCAGCCAGATCATCCAGGGCGAGACCCGGTTGTTCGACGGCAACCGCACCAACCGCGAAAGCCGCAAGGAACAGCTCGAGATCAGCATCGTCCAGTCCGGTGAGGAGGTGAAGGGCCTCGAGGCGCGCCAGGTCGCCAAGGTCGAGGAGCTGCGCCTGGTCGAGCTCGAGCGCAACAAATATCTCGGCCTGTTTCAGAAGGGCTTCATCGACGGCACGAAGGTCTACAAYATCAACCGCGAATGGGCCCGCCTGCTCGGCGAGCGCGGCGAGATCGAAGCCTCGATCGCCCGCGCCCGGCTGCGCGTCAGCGACGCCCGCCTCCAGATCATCGCCGTCGACGAG
>NZ_JBFTLD010000456.1:0-2545 GCF_056396265.1 Allobosea sp. 05T422_2
ATGTCCACACCCTGCAATGGAGCCTGCTGCCGTTCTTCTTCTATCTGGTCCTGCGCGGCTTCGTCGCGGCCTTGCAGCGGCCATTCTGGGCCTTCGTGGTCGTGCTGTTCGCCGTCGCATTCAATGTCTTTGCCAACTGGTGCCTGATGTTCGGGCGGCTCGGCTTCCCGGCCCTCGGTCTGCCGGGTTCGGGGATCGCCACCGCACTCTCCTCGACCCTGATGTTCCTTGGACTTGCCATTGTCGTTTCGGTCGACAGGCGTTTCCGGCGATTTCATCTTTTCGGGCGCTTCTGGGTGCCGGACTGGCCGCGATATCGCGCCTTCTGGCGGCTCGGCTTCCCGATCGGCCTGACGCTCGCCTTCGAGGTCGTGATCTTCAACGGCGCCGCCTTCCTGATGGGGCTGATCGGCTCGACCTCGCTGGCCGCGCATGCGATCGCCATTCAKATCGCGTCCCTGACCTTCATGGTGCCGATGGGCATCGGCCAGGCCGGCACCGTGCGTGTCGGCCGCGCCTATGGTGCCGGCGATCGCGACGGCATCACGCGTGCCGGCACCACCGCGATCGTGCTCGCGATCTCCTTCATGGCGCTGACCGCGCTCGTGATGCTGCTGGCTCCCCACCTGCTGGTCGCGCCCTTTCTTGATGCCAGCAAACCGGGTTCGCAGGCTGTTGCCGAACTCGCGATGCGCTTCCTCCTGTTCGCAGCGATCTTCCAGATTGCCGACGGCGCACAGGTGGTCGGTTCCTGCATCCTCAGGGGCCTGCGCGACACGCGCGTGCCGATGATCCTGGCCGGCCTGGGCTATTGGGGCATCGGGCTGCCGCTTTCGGCGGCTCTCGGCTTCTGGACACCGCTCGCCGGCAGCGGAATCTGGATCGGACTGGCGACCGGCCTTGCCGTGGTGGCGGTGCTGATGCTGTGGCGCTGGTCGCAGCGCGAAAGGCTCGGCCTGGTCGCGCCCGCGTCGACGCCAAGCTAGGTTGCACCGGCATTGCAGGGCGGACACAGCAAGCCGCCAGCGATGTCGCCGGTTTCCAGGAGTTTGCGCGATTCGGCGCTCTTTTTGCCAAGCACCCGCCTGATCGCCTGATAACACGGCCGATTTCCCGGTGTTTTCGAGCTGTTGCGGATTCAGCACAGCCAGCTGAAGACACAATTTCGCCGCACTGTGTTCACCCCACGGCCACGCCATCCGCCTTGAACCCCATTGGGCGAAGACGTGGAACACCGTGGAACTGCGCGATCGCTCGTCCGTTGCTAGTCCCGCAAGACCAAGAATACGCGAGCCAAACTGATGTCCTTCGACTCGATCGCCGGCGCACTCCGCMATCGCCTCTTCAAGCGCATGATGGTGCTGCTCTTGCCGCTATCGCTGGCAGCCTGTGTCGGCGCGCGCCAGCAAGCCCTCGAGGCCGCGAGACCTGCCGGACCGAGCGCGGCTGCACTCGCCATGTATGGCGAGATGCCCGACGAGAAGTTCCCTCTGCCTGAAACCGACATTACCGAAGTCGACCCGCGCTTCCTGAGGCAGGAAGTCGCCTATCCGACCAGCGAGCGGCCCGGCACGATCGTCGTCGACACTAACAAGCGCTATCTCTATCTGGTCCGAGAGAACGGCCGTGCCATCCGCTACGGCATCGGCGTCGGCAAGCAGGGCATGTCCTGGCGCGGTCGCGCAACCGTTGCCCGCAAGGCAGCCTGGCCGCGCTGGACCCCGACCCCTGCGATGATCGCGCGTGATCCTGCCAAGAACCGCCCCTGGGCCGGCGGCATGGACGCGGGCCTCGAGAACCCGCTCGGCGCGCGCGCGCTCTATCTCTATCAGGGTGACCGCGACACCCTCTATCGCATCCACGGCACCTCGGAGCCCTGGACCATCGGCACGGCGGTTTCGAGCGGCTGCATCCGCATGTTCAACCAGGATATCATCGACCTGCACAGCCGCGTGCCCACCGGCACCACCGTCGTGGTCCTCAACCGCACCCCGCTGCTGAAGCCGGAGCCCGGCGAGAATTTCGACGAATTCGTCTCCGAAGGTGTCGAGCCGGCCGAGCCGTTCGAAGGCTGATCGCCACCCTCCGTCATCGCCCAGAGATTGGCGCGCATCACCAACCCATAGGGTTCGGTGTTGCGCGCCTCTTCATTTCCCAGCGCCTTAAATTGATATAGGCGGTGCTAGGGCGGGGAGCCGTGCTCCAGCTGCCGCATACGAGAGGCCCGGATCAATCCCGCTCCGGCCCGCGAGAGAGGACGACACCTCATGCGCGTGACGATGATCGGTTCGGGCTATGTTGGCCTGGTCTCGGGTGCCTGCTTCGCTGATTTCGGCCATGTCGTGACCTGCGTCGACACCGACGCTCGCAAGATCGAGGCGCTCAACCGCGGCGAGATCCCGATCTTCGAGCCCGGCCTGGACGATCTCGTCGCCAAGAATGTGCGCGAAGGCCGCCTCTCCTTCACGACCGAGCTGGCCGGTGCCGTCCGCGGCGCCGACGCGGTCTTCATCGCAGTCGGTACCCCGGCCAGGCGTGGCGACGG
>NZ_JBFTLD010000457.1:0-2543 GCF_056396265.1 Allobosea sp. 05T422_2
CTTCGGATTCCCGGCGCATATCGATGCCGCTTGCCCCGTCGCGGCGTTGCGGCCAGACTCACCGTCAGATCCTGGGAGATCCCTCATGTCGCATCAGCCCGCCGATGACCCGATCCTGGGTGATGCCCGCTCCTGCCAGGCGATCGAGCAGGTCATCGTGCCGCGCGCTCATGACCTCGGCGGCTTTTCGGTCAGGCGCGCCCTGCCCTCGATCGGCCGGAAGATGGTCGGACCGTTCATTTTCTTCGACCAGATGGGCCCGGCCGAATTCCTGCTCGGCGAGGGTATCGATGTGCGCCCGCACCCGCATATCGGTCTGGCGACCGTGACCTATCTCTTCGACGGCGAGATCATGCATCGCGACTCGCTCGGCACGGCGCTGCCCATTCGCCCCGGTGCGGTCAACCTGATGACGGCGGGACGCGGCATCGTTCACTCCGAACGCACGGCGCCAGAAGAGCGTCTCAAGGCGCCGAAGCTCTATGGCATCCAGACCTGGCTCGCCTTGCCGAAGAGCCATGAGGAAGTCGCGCCGGAATTCATCCATCACGCCGCGCCCGAACTGCCGCGCATCGTCGAAGGCGGCAAGCGCATCAGCCTGATCATGGGCTCAGCCTACGGCCAGACCTCGCCGGTGAAATTCCCCTGGGATACGCTCTATGCCGAGGCGGTGCTGGCACCCGGCGCCATCCTGCCGCTCGACCCCGATTACGACGAGCGCGCGGTCTATATCGTCTCCGGCAAGATCGACATTGCCGGAGAGGAGTTCGGCGCCGGGCAATTGCTCGTCTTCAAGCCGGGCGACCGCATCTCGATCCTCGCGATCGACCAGAGCCGGCTGATGCTGGTCGGCGGCGAACCGATGGATGGCCCGCGCCATATCTGGTGGAATTTCGTCTCCTCCTCGAAGGAGCGCATCGACCAGGCGAAGGAGGAATGGAAAGCCGGCCGCTTCGACACCGTTCCCGGCGACGAAGCCGAGTTCATTCCCTTGCCGGAGAGCTGAGGGCAGTCCCGCGCAGCTCAGGGCTGCACGCTTGCTGGCCTGAGCCTGCGGGCCGTGCGTGTCCAGATCCGTGGGAAACGATGAACCTGCGGGTCGTCGGACACACAGCCATTCGAAGCCTGCCCATTATCCGGCCTGCAACCCAGACCGCAGCTCGGCCGAAGAGAGTTCGCCCGAAGGAATCGCCCTCAACGCCGGCATGCGGGAGGCCAGGATCGCGGCGACCGAGAGCGCGAAGAGGATGACGGGGAGCCAGATCGCCAGCCCAAGTCCGAGCCACTCGCCAGCAAGCCCTCCCGCAATCGCGCCTAACGGACGCATGCCGTACATCGCTGTCGTCAGCGTGGCACTGACGCGACCGAGCAAAGCCGGCGGCGTCACCGCCTGGCGCAGACTGGTCTGAATGATGCCCCAGAGAATCGGTCCGAAGCCGAAGAGGAAGAAGGCGAGCGCCAGCGCCGCAAGGCCGAGCGTCGCCGGAGCGATGGCCAGCAGCAGCGCGCCCAGGAGCGATGAAGCTGGGCCGAACACGAGAAGCAGCCCGGTTGGCAGGCGCGCGATCAGTGCGGCGCCGAAGAACGCGCCAAGGATCAGGCCGGCACCATAGACCGACGAGGAGAGACCGATCGTCTCCGGGGCGAGCAGCAGAATGCGCGCGGCATAGGGTGCGAACAGCGCCATGAAGGCGAAGAAGGCAAGGTTCCAGGCGATGGCGCAGAGCGCGATCGGCCTGAGATAGGGATGTTGCAGGACGAAGGCCCCGCCTTCCGCAATGGCCCGGTGCAACGGCTGGCGTGCGGCTGCCACCGGCCGCTCAGACGGCAGGCGCATGGCAAGCGCCAGGACCACGATTCCACATAGGGCACACAGCGCCAGCCCGAGCGCGCCGATGCCTCTTGCGACAGCCCAGCCGGCKAGCAGCGGCGCGGCCAGGCTCAGCACCGCACGGCCGAGTTCCATCCGACCATTGGCACGCGGCAGATCCCTAACCGCCACCATGCGCGGCAAGAGCACGAAAATGGACAATGCGATGACAACCGGGCCGGTCGCGGCAATGAAGGCCGAGAGTGCCAACGCCCAGTTCGTATGCCCTGAGATGAGCAGCGCCGCGCCGATCAGCGAGCCCGACAGCAACAACCCGCCTCCGGCGAGAATCAGTGAGCGGGGCGCAACCCGGTCCGCCCACACCCCCGCAGGCAGCGAGACGACGAGCCATGCCGCCGACTGAGCCGCGACAAGCAGGCCGACAAGCCGACTGCTGGCGCCAGCCTCCGTCGCTGCGAGCGTGATAGTGTCGAGCGCCAGCTTGTCGGCGAACTGCGCGACGATGCCGGCCAGGAGCAGGCCGAGGGGAAGGTGCGACGACATGGCGGGTTTCCGTCTTTGCGAGGTTGCCGCCAGCGTCCCACGCCTAGGACATCAGCCCCACCCGTTTCCTGTCTTCCGGCGCTGTGACGACCCGCCGGTTTGCCAGCGCCGCTCGCAGGCTTTATTCGAAGTCGATCACCTCGAAGGAACGTGTCGCTCAACCGTGCCC
>NZ_JBFTLD010000458.1:0-2542 GCF_056396265.1 Allobosea sp. 05T422_2
GCCGTGACCGCCGCCATTGCCACCGCCGTGGCCGCCACCATTGCCGCCGCCGTGACCACCGCCATTGCCACCGCCGTGGCCGCCACCATTGCCGCCACCGTGACCGCCGCCATTGCCACCGCCGTGGCCGCCACCATTGCCGCCGCCGTGACCGCCGCCATTGCCACCGCCGTGGCCGCCACCATTGCCGCCGCCGTGACCACCGCCATTGCCACCGCCGTGGCCGCCGCCATTGCCACCGCCGTGACCGCCACCATTGCCACCGCCGTGGCCGCCGCCTGAGCCACCGTTGCCACCGGAGCCACCGCTACCGCCGGAACCGCCACTGCCGCCGGAACGGCCGTCACCTCCGGAGCCGCCACCGCCGCCCGAACTGCCGCTCCCACCGGACCCAGCGCCCCCACCGGGCCCAGCRCCCCCACCGGATCCACCGCCTCCGCCGGACCCGCCGCCCGAACCCGAACCGCTGCTGTTGCTCGCTGTGCTGGCGCCGCCGCCAGCAGGATTTCCGCCTTCGCCGCCGTTRCCGTTACCGTTGCCTGCCGGATTTCCGGCGCTGCCGGGTGCTCCTGAAGACAGTGCTCCCGTTGTCAGCGGCGGGCACGCCCAGTACTCGCCGCCGTCCTGCTGGTAGAGGGCACATGCCTGATTGGGCGCGCGCGTCCGGCGACCGTTGGGGGTGACAGCGGTGTAATACTGAACGCCGCCAGGGGCAGCCCCCTGGAAGGCGGGCGCCCCGGTGCCGATCGCCGCCGTGGCGCGCGGTGGACAGGCCCACAAGGGTCCGCTGTCATATTCCTGAATGACACAGTCCCGACTCGGCGCCCGCGTTTTGCGCCCGTTGGCCGTGACCGCGTTGTAATACCGCACCCCGCCGGGACCGGGGAGGCTGGAAGCCGATCCGGATGTCGCAGCCGCACTGCTCGCGGACCAATCCAGGCCTACAGGTCCACTCATCCTGTTGCGGCCGGACGGATCGCACTGCCAGAGCCTCTGGCTTCCGATGAGTTTGCTTTCGCAGGAACGATAGGGCTGTTGCGTCGGAGTGCCGTCTATCGCGAGGCCTTCATAATATTCGGGAAGGCCACGAGCGGCAGGATTCTGTGCGTAGGATAATGTTGATGTTGTAGCAAGCAAGCCGGCAATCAGTATGCTGGATTTTAGATATTTCATAGCAATGCCTCCCGCCCAGGGAGGCATTAAGCCGCCAGGGCGCTAATTGGTTTTTCTTTGAAATGCGAAGTTCATCTTCAATATTTTTCGTGCTTTCTCATTTTTGAACATATCGAGATTTGTTGGTTTTGCTCAATTTGGCTTTTACGCTAGGTCGTTTCTCCTTAGGGGGGATTTGCCTACACCCCGCACGAGGCTCCCTCGTCATCCGAAAAGGTAGGCATTCCGGCCAGAGGGCTCGAAAGTGCAGCATCTCGCATTAGCCCGTTGCAGGAACGGCAGGGCGCGAAAGTGGTAGATTGCATCTGCGCGCAGGGTGTCGGCGCACGCGAAGGCGAACGAATTGAGTGTGCTTCGACGGCCGTACGGCCAATTTCGTCGTTCGGGCTCTGGGTTGCGCGAAGGCACGGCGGGAAATGCCTGACGAATTTGCCTGGGAATTTCATCGGAACTTACGGTTCCCATGGCGGCAGTTCGGTGCTATCTCGTTGCGCGTCGCATGTGGCCGTCGAGGAGCGTGTGCGATCGTTTCGTGAGTGATTTGATGCACTTGCAGACAGTCGGGGTATAGCGCAGCCCGGTAGCGCATCTGCTTTGGGAGCAGAGGGTCCCAGGTTCGAATCCTGGTGCCCCGACCATTCTCGAGATCGCCTGGCCCGCTGTCGCGGGCCAATGGAATGACGAGCTGACGGCCGAGCCAGAGCATGACCGCACGCATTTACCGCCCAGCCCGCAATGCCATGCAGTCCGGCACGGCAAAGACCGAGCGCTGGCTGCTGGAATTCGAGCCGGAGCAGCCGCGCCAGATCGAACCGCTGATGGGGTGGACATCCTCTGCCGATATGAAGAGCCAGGTGAAACTCTGGTTCGACACGGAGGATGAGGCAGTGGCCTATGCCACGCGCAACGGCATCGCCTATCGGGTGGAGCAGCCCCATGTGCCGAAGCGGCGCGGCATGGCCTATTCGGATAACTTCAAGTTCAATCGTGTCGGGCAGTGGACCCACTGACCAACCATTTGGCGCCTGACCGGGCGCTTTCGACTACGGGCCCGTAGCTCAGTTGGATAGAGCAGCAGCCTTCTAAGCTGCTGGTCGCAGGTTCGAATCCTGCCGGGCTCGCCACTTCTATCGATCGCAGTCGCGGGACGCGCTGAGATCCACCAAGAATCGCACAGACGGATTCCCGCGATGAGCGACGTGAAGGACAGCAACGGCAATGTCCTGAGGGACGGCGATTCCGTGACGCTGATCAAGGATCTCAAGGTGAAGGGGACCTCCGTCACCTTGAAACGCGGTACCCTGGTMAAGAACATCCGCCTGACCGGCAGCGAGGATGAGATCGAGTGCAACGCCGAGAAGGTGAAGGG
>NZ_JBFTLD010000459.1:0-2540 GCF_056396265.1 Allobosea sp. 05T422_2
CTCATATACTAGGCGGGCGTTTGTTCCTCCCGAGACCTGGTCCGCGGCGCTCAAGGTTTCCCCGAGCGAGCCCAGCGCCAGATGAGTATCCGATTGTGACAGGGCTGTCACCCATTTAGGCAGCGCTAGCCTGATCTTTTTGCAAGTTAAATGAAGTTTGCTCTTGTGCAGTGCGGCATGCTCCAGATGTGGCGGCTCAACGCCTTGTTCCCGTCAAAGGATGCCGTTACGACGCCGGTGATGATCGGCCGGATCCTCCGGCAACGACGGAGATGCTTCACATGCTGCGCAGTTCTCTCGCCATTCTCGCCCTTGCTGCGTCGCTCGGCTGCGCTCAGGCGCAAGCGCCGGCCTCCGATCCCAACAATACGGTCGTGCTCGAGACCAAGGACGGCAACATCACGATTCGTCTTCGTCCCGATCTGGCGCCCAAGCATGTCGAGCAGATCAAGGCGCTGACCAAGCGTGGCTTCTATGATGGTATCGTCTTCCATCGCGTCATCGACGGCTTCATGGCCCAGACCGGCGACCCCACCGGCACCGGCACGGGCAAGTCAGACCTGCCTAATCTCCCGGCTGAATTCAGCCCCACGCCCTACAAGGTCGGCTCGGTCGGCATGGCGCGTTCCGCCTCGCCCGATTCCGCCAATTCCCAGTTCTTCATCTGCTACGAAGGCTGCGGTTCGCTGACGGGGCAGTACACGCTGTTCGGCGAAGTAGTGTCCGGCATGGATGTGGCGCGCAAGATCAAGAAGGGCAGCTCGGCCAATAATGGCCAGGTCAGCGGCCCCGACAAGATCGTGCGCATGCGTCTTCAGTCCGACGCGAAATAGCAACGAGCGGCTACCTGCATGTCGCGTGTCCTGCCCCTGTTCGTCGCCGGCTTGTCGATCGTCATGGTCGGCGCTGGCGCGGCACAGGACACACGCGACCTGGGATTGCCACCGCCCTCCGGCTCGCAGAACCCGGTTCTGCCTCCGCCTTCCGGCTCGCAGAATCCCGTGCTGCCCCCACCGACGGGGCAGCGCTACCTGCCGGGGATCGGCGGGCCGTTCGGGGAACACGCGCCACGCCGCGCCATTCCAAGCCTGCCGCCTCCTGTCGATTCGGGGCTGAGCGGTTCGGTCTCGCCAGTGACGCGGAGCTTTGAAGGCGACGCCGTCGATCGCGTTTCGGAGCTCGGTCCAGCGTTTCGACGCTGCTGGAATCCGCCTGCGATGACCGGCTCCAGCGACAGCGCCATGGCGACTGTCCGCTTCAGCCTGCGGCGCGACGGCACCATCTTTGGCCAGCCGCGCGTCACCTGGGAAACGCGCCGCACCGACCCCGATCTGCGGGAACGGTTCACCGCCTCCGTGATCGACGCCATCCGAAACTGCGCACCTGTGAGGTTGTCGCCGCGCTTCGGAGCGAGTATCGCGGGGCGACCCTTCACCATTCGCTTCCACGGCCGTGCGCCGTCCAATGAAAGGCCGATCTGATGTCGCTCGATCCCGAGAACACCCTCGTCATGGAAACCACAAAGGGCCGCGTTGTCATCAAGCTGCGCCCCGACCTCGCCCCTGCCCATGTCGAGCGCCTGAAGACGCTGGCGCGCCAGGGCTTCTATGACGGCATCGTCTTCCACCGCGTCATTGATGGCTTCATGGCGCAGGTCGGCTGCCCGCATGGCACCGGCACCGGCGGCTCCGACCTGCCGGACCTGAAGGCCGAGTTCAACGCCGAGCCGCATGTTCGGGGCATCTGCTCGATGGCCCGTTCGCAGAACCCGAACTCGGCCAACAGCCAGTTCTTCATCGTCTTCGACGACGCCCGCTTCCTCGACAAGCAGTACACGGTCTGGGGGCAGGTCGTTGAAGGCATGGAGAATGTCGACAACATCAAGCGGGGCGAGCCGGTGCGTGAGCCGGACTCCATCGTCTCGATGAAGGTGATGGCCGACGCGGCCTGATATCGCCACGGGCCCCGTTCGAACGGGGCCTGAGTTCAGATGAGCCCTCATCCCGGCAGCGCCGCAGGCGCGTCCCGACGGATGGGGGCTCATCTTGTTCTGGTTCGCAGTTTTGTGAGGCGGATTCGATCGTGGATGTCGAACTTTTCGACTTCGACCTGCCGGAAGAACGTATCGCGCTGAGGCCCGTCAGCCCACGCGATGCTGCGCGGATGCTCGTGGTGCGGCCGGATGCAGCCGAACCATTCGAGGATCGCGGCGTTCGCGAACTCGCCAGCCTGCTTCAACCCGGCGACGCGCTCGTCCTCAACGATACGCGCGTGATCCCGTCCCGGCTCTACGGCCGGCGCGTCAGGGGAGAGGCCTCGGCGCGCGTCGAGATCATGCTGCACAAGCGCGAAGCATCCGACCGATGGCTCGCGTTTGCCAGGCCGGCCAAGAAGCTCGCTCTCGGCGAGACGGTCGTGTTCGGCTCGGATGCGGCATCGAATGCGTGCGAGCTCGRCGCGCTGCATGCCGAGGTCGTCGGAAAGGGCGAGGGCGGCGAGGTCGAGTTGCGCTTTGCCTGGTCCGGTCCGGTGCTCGATGA
>NZ_JBFTLD010000460.1:0-2534 GCF_056396265.1 Allobosea sp. 05T422_2
GGCCGCTCCGATGATGAAAGCGGGAGCAGCCAGCCCAAAAAATGAAAAGCTCGGCTAAGCGCGCCAACGCCTAGCCGAGCCGAATTTGAAAACCTCCCCCAAAGGAAATTTTCAGATGGAAAGCTACACCTCGCGGCCCTTGCGCCGCAAGAGCGCTACCGGCATGAGCGCACCTGCGTCCCGGCAAGATCGCACCGACGCCGATGATGTCGCCAGGGCGCAGGGCATCAGCATCGGCATCCTGGCCCTCGAGCTGGGGCGCCTGTCGCTCTCGTCTGAGGGAGGCGACACCGCATGAGCCGCCGGTCCCGGCCTTCGATCCAGGAACCATTCGTCATGCTCGCTCAGAGCCTTTTGGCTTCGCCAGCATGGCGGGAGGTTTCATCCGACGCTCGCCTCGTCCTCGATCGGCTGATGCTCGAGCATATGGCTCACGGCGGGCACACTGCCGACAAGCTGAAGTGCACCTACGCGAATTTTTGCGAGCATGGCATCCGTGGCCGCTCGATCGCGCCCGCCATCCGCGAATGCGAAGCGGTGGGGCTGCTGATCACCACAGAGAAGGGCCGCCATTCGATCTCGACATTGCGCCGGCCTTCGACCTATCGGCTCACCTTCCTCAAGGGGCGTTGGTCAGATGGACGGCAGATGGACCCGACCGATGAGTGGCGCACGGTCAAAACCTGCGAGGAGGCCCGTCGTTTAATAGCGGCGGGTAGAGACCAAAAATCGGCCGCCCATGTTCGTAGGGCACTTGCCGCAGTAAGAGGGCCACCGCCACCGCGACCGGGAGGGCCGACCACTACGGCGTGAGGCCAAAAATCAGGCCAAGCGGCTCTTGCGAGGAGGCACCCAAGGGCCGCCCGCTGCTGGAAGCCGGGCCAGGGACAGGACAGGGCAGTTTCAGGGTGGCTCTGGTGTTCTCTTAATACGCCCCTTAGACCGAAATATATACAGTAGGGGCACKGGCGCCCCTAGCGCAGTAGGGGCACGGGCGCCCCTAGCGAATGACCTCGGTTAGGGGCAGATCCGCCCCTTATGTAGGGGCAAATACGCCGCTGGCTTTTACAGTTCAAATGGCGATGGAGACGGCCTGCCGGCCTTGTTGCCCACGAACTGACGTGATGCAGGGCAACAGCGCGAGGGCGTCCGTCCCCGTGTACGGCTACGGAAATGGCTGCGCAGGGCGTTCTGGAAGCCGACCTCCCTTAATCGCCATCAAAGGCGGGGAAAGCTGCATGACCGCCCGCACGGCCTCCAACCTCCTCGCCGTGCACGGCACACTCTGCCTCGGCGGCTGGGCATATGGAGGCCCGACAGTTCTCCTCCCCATCGGCCTCCTGGTCATTGCGGTCACCGTCGCGATGTTCCGCATCTGCAAACTGGATGAAGGTGAGTAATGGTGAACCGTCGAGACATCCAGGACACCCGAGCCTCCCGTCCAACTGGCGGCCCTTGATGCCGCGGGTAAGGCGCTGCAGGGGATGCAGGCCGGCGTCGATCGGCAGGTGGATGACCTCCGGCAGGAGCGCGACGGATGGCGCTCGCAGGCTGAGACGGCGACGAGGCTTCTCACGGATCAGCGGCCCGCAAGGTCCTGGTGGAAGCGGTTGGCGGGATAGGACGGGCCCCTGCACGGATCAACTTAGTGTCCCTGACGACACCAAGTTCTCCTCGGCATCGCGGACGAGGCGAGCCTCGTGGATGGCATGAGCGGTGAGGCCGATGTCCTTGTGGCGACCAGCCCCCACGCTTCGGCCATGCTAATCTCGGCTGTTGAGAGGGAGGATACGATGCAGATCGACCCGAAAGTGCTTGATTGAGGGCCTGAAAGAGGGCCTGCAGGACGACATCTATGATTTGGCCTATGCGCTGATGAAGGCGATCGACCCTGATAAGGAGGGCGAGCAGCTTCCTGTCGAKACTGAGGCKGCTATTGAGGGGGTACTCGCCCGGTTTTTTGGGCTTCTAAGTATCTCATGACGCTTTCGACCCATTGCGGGCTGGCCTCCTGGCGCACGTTGCTCATCATGAAGGACTTGCGGTCGCCGCCACCGTTCCCGATCGGGATGCCTGCCTCGCGGCGGGCGTTGTAAAAGTCTGACCACATCAGATCCTGAGGCCCGGCTACTCTCACCGATTGAGATGAGGAGATGGTGCAAGGACGAACAAGCCTGAGATGTCTGCCGGGATCGGCGAGCGGTCTGCGGATTATGACCCGAGCATCGAGGCCCTGATGGAGCATGTCTATGAGTTTGCCGGGGAGGCTGACGCCGAGCACGTCGCCCTGGGCAATTGGGTTCAGCCTGAGATAGAGCCTCAATTCACTGTGATCCGAACCGCCTTGCGCGCAATTCTCGATATCGCATCACGCGGTCGATAAGGTGCGGATTCCGATTGAAGCGGGCGGGGTATTCCGAAGCGAAGCCGGCAGGGCATTCCGATTTGAAGCCGGCATGTGATTCCGAGATGAAGCCGGCACCCTGAAGGGGGTGTTGGAGGCCTGGGTCAGCCACTCTGGCAGACGTTTTCCG
>NZ_JBFTLD010000461.1:0-2466 GCF_056396265.1 Allobosea sp. 05T422_2
CTCTTCGACCGAACTCTTCGACCGAAGCTCAAGGGGAGGGAATCATGAGCCCCGGGAGAAACTACCTGGAACGCGCTGCGCCCGGTGACGCGGCGGTTCTATTCAGTGACTTCAGGCCGCAGCGTGCGAGCGGGCGATGAAGGGGATCTCCGAGCGTGACAGGCCAAGATCGGCGAGCTCACGGTTGGTCAGACGCGACAGCTCGCGAACTGTCTCGCGATAGCGGAGGAAGGCGCGGATTTTGGCGGCAATCATGGTGACGAACATGGTGATATTCCTCTGGCGGATATTCCGGACCGGGGCGGTGCCCACAGCGACAATTTCGTTGTGCACTGCACATAAGCCGATCGGCCCGCCGCAATTAGGGGCTTTACTTCAGCTCCGATATGCATACAGAGCATGCATCATTTGTTAATCAGTAATTTTCTGGTCGCATCATGCGTTGAGCGCAGTCATTGTTTCAAATGAAACCGATATTCTGCCTAGAAAATGGGCTGCGCGGCGGCAGGGTCACCGAGAGGTATCCCATCCGGACGCCGGGCCACATGGTAGTCCGGATAGTCGTCGATCGTCGCGCGCTGGCGGGCGAGGGGCCGTATCACCGGCGTCAGCTCCAGGATGAACAGGCTGAGGTTTGGGCTCGGCCGAATCAAACGCCCCGCCTACCGCCCCTTCCCCTCGGCCCCTTCACCTCCGGCGACTTTGCCCTGTTCTCTAGATCGAGCTTGCGCCAGCGTGCCAGACGCTCAGGGTCGATCGCGCCCTTGGAGACTGCCTCCTGAACCGCGCAGCCGGGCTCGTGCTCATGGGTGCAGTCGCGGAAGCGGCAGAGCGGGCTTAGTTCCGTGATCTCGGCGAACAGCGTTTCGAGACCAGACGCCGCATCGCTGACATGGAGCGTGCGCATGCCCGGCGTATCAATCACCCAGCCGCCGCAGGCAATCGCATGCAGCGAGCGCGACGTCGTGGTGTGGCGCCCCTTAGCGTCGTGGTCGCGGATGTCGCCCGTCTGCTGCGGTTCGCCATCGATGGTGCCGGCAAGCGCGTTCACAAGAGTCGATTTGCCGACGCCGGACGAACCGACCAGCGCGAGGGTGCGGCCTTCGCCACACCAGGACGCGAACGCAGCCGCCGCGTGAGAGCTGCGCGGATTGACGGTTGCAACAGCCAGCCCGCGCTGCAGGGCGGCGGCCTGGTCGAGATAGGGCTGCACGTCCGGCACGAGATCGGCCTTGGTCAGCAGGATGACGGGTTCGGCTCCGCTCTCATTGGCCAGCGCAAGATAGCGCTCCAGGCGCGCGACGTTGAAATCAGCATTGCAGGAGGTGACGATGAACAGTGTGTCGATGTTGGCCCCGGCAAGCTGCGGCGTCATGCTGCCCTCGGTGCGCCGCGCCAACACCGTCGCGCGCTCCAGCCGGCGCCGTAGCAGATGTGTGCTGGGCTCCACCAGAACCCAGTCACCCACCGTGAAGTCGCCTGTATTGGTATGGACCGGCAGCTTGAGCCTGATCGGCCCATCGGGCGTGATTGCGCTCATGCGGGTGCGGTGCACCGAGCCGATGCGCGCAGGCCGGAGGCAGGCGTCATCTGGTCCGCATTGATCTGCAAAGAAATCCGTCCAGCCCAGCGCCGCAAGGGACAGTGGTGCGGAGGTAGTGTCGCCTTGCGTCACAGTATCGCCCCACCGCTCGGCGTCCTCGTCATGGGCGACGATAGAGCGGGGTTTAGGCCGGGTTGCAAGCGCCGCAAGGAAAGCAGGCATCCGAAACCCTTCACAGGTGCAGACATTGGCGCATGGCCCGGAACCAGACATTCGCATGCTGCGAAAGGGACGTCCGTTCGCGACCCAACTCCGACATTTGCGGTGAGCCGCTGACGGTCAAAAGTCGCCCATTCCCGCCCCCTCGGACGTCCGCATGCGGGCGGTTCAACTTCGCAATCGGCAACGTGCCGAAATCGCGTAGCCAACGCGGTGAATTCCTGCTTTCGGCCACAGCCCGTTTTCTAGGCGGAACATCGGTTGCATTTGAAACGATGACTGCGCTCAACGCATGATGAGACCAGAAAATTACTGATTAACAAATGATGCATGCTCTGAATGCATATCGGAGCTGAAGTAAAGCCCCTAATTGCGGCGGGCCGATCGGCTTATGTGCAGTGCACAACGAAATTGTCGCTGTGGGCACCGCCCCGGTCCGGAATATGCGCTAAGGAAACACACCATGTTCGTCACCATGATTGCCGCCAAAATCCGCGCCTTCCTGCGCTATCGCGAGACGGTTCGCGAGCTGTCGCGTCTGACCAACCGTGAGCTCGACGATCTTGGGCTGTCACGCTCGGAGATCCCCTTCATCGCCCGCTCGCACGCTGCGGCCTGAAGTCACTGAATAGAACCGCCGCGTCACCGGGCGCAGCGCGTTCCAGGTAGTTTCTCCCGGGGCTCATGATTCCCTCCCCTTGAGC
>NZ_JBFTLD010000462.1:0-2458 GCF_056396265.1 Allobosea sp. 05T422_2
AAACAAATGTTACCTTTTCAGCTCACCCTCCAGGACAAAAAATCGTGAAGACCTCATCAGAGGACTGTCTCTGCCTCTGCACCATTGACGGAGAGACCAGCCATACGGCGTAGCCGCTCCATGTCGTAAATGCTGAACTGGCCGGTCGCGAAGGACATCACCCGCTCAGCCTGCAGGAATTGCATGACGCGATGCAGGTGAACCCCGGTGACCCCGCAAGCCTCCGCCAGGTGGCGTTTCCCGAGCGGCGTCTTGAAGCCCCCGTMATGCATCAGCCCCCGGATCTGCAGGCGATCGTGCAACGTCACGACGAAATGGGCGAGCGCACGAGACGTCCGCCCCGCACCGAGCGCGGTCAGCGAATCCACGAGGCGGCGGCGCCCGGCAACCGCAGCACGCGTGATACTCCGCATGAAGCTCTCGTGCCGGAACATCTCGTCGACTCTCGCAGCAGCGAAACTGCACAGCATGACGGGGGTCAGGGCAATGATCGTGCTCTCTGAGGGGCCCGCCATCACCGTATCGAGACCGATCAGATCCCCGGGGAGGAGGATGGCGACGAGCTGACGCTCGCCGGACCCCAGAGCCCGGTACTCTGCAGCCCAACCGGAGAACAGCGTGAACAGGCCCGGCCGCGCGCCTCGTTCCAGGATCACGCTACCGGCTTCCGCAAACCTTTGCCCCTGCTTGAACTCTTCCAGGGTCGTAGCCTCCGCATCCGACACGCCATGGAGCGCGGGGATCTGCCGCAACGGGCATGTCAGGCACCACACGCGTTCCCGCGCGACGCCCGCATGGTTCGATGCCACGGCCGACTGGATGCGATGCATTACCCCCTCCGCCAAGGCCGCGCGATGGCCCGAAGGGTTAACTTATGTTAACCGCCAATCCCCGATAAGCTGCATTTGTCGGACCCAGTTTCAAACGTTTCATTGTACTTTGGCGCCCCAAAGGACTCCCCCACCGGGAAACTGCGCGTGGTGACGATCAACGGCTTCACGCATCGGCCGCGTGGACGTGCCGCTCCTCGCAGCACCGGATAAGAGCGGAAGCGACCCGCGCCAGCTGGGGTGTGACAAGTTCCGGGAAGATCGGCAGCGAGAGAAAACGCCGCGCCAGCCGCTCCGAGACTGGAAAGTCGCCGGGCACGTAACCCAACCCGGCATAGGCCGGCTGCAGATGAACCGGGCGGGGATAGTGGATGCCGGTCGAAACCCCCGCCTTGGCGAGTTCCGTCCGCAGCCTGTCCCGCTCTTCGCTCTGGATCGCGTAGACATGAAAGACGTGTTCCGCACGCCGGGCCGGAGCCGGAAGCTGCAGCTCAGTGTCGCCCAGCAGCCGCTCATAGGCCGCAGCGATCCGTCTGCGCTTCTGTGTCCAGCCATCGAGATAGGGCAGCTTGACCTGCAGCGCCACGGCCTGGATCGCGTCGAGGCGCAGATTGAAGCCGGGCCTGACGTGATTGGATCGTCCCTCCTGTCCCCAGTCGCGCAAGCTGCGCAGCAGCTGAGCGGCCTTGGAATCGTGAGTAACCACCGCGCCCCCCTCGCCGCAGGCCCCGAGATTCTTGCCGGGATAGAAGCTGAAGCAGCCATATGAGCCGAAGGCGCCTGCCCGCATGCCATCGCGCTCCGCGCCATGGGCCTGGGAAGCATCCTCGATCACGGTGATGCCGTAGCGATTGGCGATGGCGCCGATCGCCGCCATATCGGCAAGCCTGCCATGGAGATGGACGGGCACGACGGCACGGGTCGCCGGCGTGATGGCAGCCTCGAAGGCTTCCGGCGACATGGTGAAGCTGTTGGGATCGACATCGACCAGAACCGCCTTCGCTCCCGCATAGTGGATCGCGGCCACCGTTGCGACGAAGGTCATTGGTACCGTGATCACCTCGTCCCCGGGTTCGACACCGGCCGCGAGCAGGGCCAGGTGCAGGGCTGCCGTGCCGCTGCTCACGGCCACGGCTTCCCCGACACCGCAATATTCAGCGAACGCGCGCTCGAAGGCCGCGACCGGTTCGCCCAGGACATAGTTGCCGCTGCGCAGGACGGAGAGGACGGCCGCCTCGAGCGGCTCCTGCACCGTCTTGAACTGAGCCTTGAGATCGAGAAATGGGATCATGAGGTTTCCCCCAGTACGGTTTCAAACAACCTGGGCGCAGTGGCATTGGCTCCGGCATGGCCGATGACGCTGGCCGGGACCCCGGCGACCACCGCGCGGGCCGGCACATCACGCATCACGACTGCGCCGCAGCCGACCACGGCGTAGCTTCCAATCTCGACCCCGCAGCCAATGGTGGCATTCGAGCCGATCGACGCCCCTCGGCGCACGACCGTGGCCTCCTGGGCCCATGCCTGCGCCTCTCGCGATCCCCCCGGCCTGACCGCGCGCGGCATGCGGTCATTGGTGAACATCACGCCATGGGCGATCATGACCTCATCCTCGAGCACCACCCCCT
>NZ_JBFTLD010000463.1:0-2449 GCF_056396265.1 Allobosea sp. 05T422_2
GGGCAGAGCTGAGCCTGCCCGGCGTCGAAAGCTGCACAGCGTCAGCTGCGCGTTGCGACCCTAAGTTTGTTCGGGTCGCCCTCGGGCAGAACCTCGGGCTGTTTCCAGACGACACCGTTCGGTGTCGGGATCGGCGTCATCGTCACCTGGTACTGTGGTTGCCCCTTGTAGTCCGGGTCGCCGGGGGGCGGTGTCTGCAGCTGGTAGCGCAGCAGCATCGCGAAATCCTCATGGGTGGTGTTGTGGCAATGGCTGACATAGGCGCCACCGAACTCCCCGAACCGCACCTGGAACCTCACCCTCCCGGACGGCCGCAAGCGCCAGACATCCTTGCGGACGAGCCGCTCCGTTGCGGGAATGGGCGCGCTGCCCCGGTCCATGGTGACGCCCTCCTCGAAGTGGAGGTGGATGGGATGGTCCCAGCCGCCCCCGCCATTGATCAGGGTCCAATGCTCCACCTCGCCCGGCTTGGGCATCAGCAGGGAGATGCGGTTGGCGTTGAGCGAATGCGCCTTCTCGCCGTTGATCTTGATCGTCCAGGGGAAGGACTTGATGTCTCCGCATTCGGGTATGCACTGCCCGTCCGCCGTAGCGCGTGAATCCCCCTCTCCCGACCTGCCGAACTCGATCACCCGCTCACGCACCGGGGCCACGATCGGGATCTGCGTGGTCAGCGTCTTGACCCCTGATTTCCAGTCGGGATCGGCGAAATTGGCACTGCGATCGGCATCGAGCGGGTTGCTGGCATTGTAGACCTTGCCGGGATTGTCGACGCTCTGGACCTGGCTCACGACCCTGAACTCAAGGATGGGGCCGACGCACGGGTCATCGTCCCGTCCCTTGAACGCCTTCTCGATCGAGACGGCGCCCTTGGGCTTTCGCCCGTCGGTCTGTTCCAGCAGGTTCATGATGTAGACGCTGTCGCCCGGCGCAAAGGCGGAGAAATCGACGACGATATCGTAGCGCTCTGCCACGCCCATCTCGTCGGTCTCGGTCAGCAGAATCGGATTGACCACCAGGTTGCCGTCATTGGCGATGAAATAGAAGGGCACCTTCGTGCCCTGGGAAAAGCGCCTGCTCTTGTTGACCGCAAGCGCAAGCTTGACGAAGCGGGCCATGGCGGCGTTCAGGATGCGGAAGCGGTAGCGTCGCGGCAGCACCTCGAAATAGGGATAATAGGCACCGTTGACGCAGAGCATGTCGCCGAGGAAACCATCGGTATCGAAGATATCGAAGCGGCACTGGCCCCTGGCA
Source organism: Allobosea sp. 05T422_2 (assembly GCF_056396265.1). Classification (NCBI taxonomy): domain Bacteria; kingdom Pseudomonadati; phylum Pseudomonadota; class Alphaproteobacteria; order Hyphomicrobiales; family Alloboseaceae; genus Allobosea; species Allobosea sp. 05T422_2. The sequence goes on from NZ_JBFTLD010000463.1 coordinate 1,255, forward strand.
TCGAAGGCGGGATTCGAGATCGCGAGATTCACGTCGAAATCGAGATTACCCCATTTCAGCTGCGAGCCGCTCGGCAGCCGCAGGTTGATGCCGTCATTGAGATCCTCGCGCCCCCTGTCGGGCCCGCTATAGATGTTGCAGAGCGCGAAGATGCCCTTGTGCACATTCTCGGCGGTGAAGAAGAAGCGGTGATCGTGGAACCAGAGGCTGCCCTGGATCTCCCGGTAGTCGCCGGCGACCGGGACATAGCCTTCGTCATCGTCGGGCCCCGAGCATTTGCGCGAATAGTCGCGATCGCMCGTCGGCCACAGGCTCGGCATGTCGCGCCGGGCCATCGCCATGCCCCAGTGATAATCATAGAAGGTTCCGGGGAAATGATAGGCGTTGCAGGCACCATCGCTTTCGGCGCCGTTATGGGCGTTGTGGAAATGGATCGAGATCTCGTTCCGTCCGAAGCCGCCGTTCTTGGTCCGGTCGACCGGGAGATCATTGTAGATCCGGCTCAGAACCGGTTCGCCATAACGTGCCTTGATTAGGATCGGACGGCCGAGGCCCGTGCGCAGGCCGTCCTTGCTCCCCGCCTGTCYGGGCTGGCGCGGACCGAAGGTCCACATCGCAGTCGCGTCCTGCTCGGGCATTTCCCCGCAATAGCGGCTGCCCGTGCCAATCTGCCCGAGGGACAATAGGTAGCCCTTTTTCGGATAGAGTTCCTCCCAGCGCTGATGCGCGAAGAACTCGCCGGGCGGGCGCCCTTCCATCGGTCCAACCCAGGTGACCGGGTTGCGATAGGCCGCACCGCCGGAGTTGCTGAAATCGGTATGGTAGGAAAAGTTCTTCGCCGGCAGTTCCTGGCCTCCCCCAGCAAACTGCCAGGCCGCATCGCCATTCGACAGGCGCTGAAGCGGAACCGGCTTCTGGACGTCTGGCCGCGGCATCGGGTCATGGAATTTGACAGCGCCGAAGTTCGGGCTGCGCGGGGCACCGGTCGGCACCTGGGCATATGCGCTCTTGGCGAAGGGGCTGAGCCCATTTTTCGCGACCAACAATCCGCCGGCGGTAAAGTATMCCCACCGCAACAGGTCACGTTTGGTGATCTGCCCCACCGAAAGGGCCTTCACGATATCGAGCCGGTTCTCCAGAGCCCTCTCAGCTTCCTTCAACCGGATGCCAGTGGTCTCGCGCGAGAGATACATAC
>NZ_JBFTLD010000464.1:0-2416 GCF_056396265.1 Allobosea sp. 05T422_2
GAGGTGCTTTGCGACGGCGAGTGCGCTCTCGCAGTGGCGCTGCATGCGCAGCGGCAGGGTCTCGATGCCCGTCAGGATCATGAAGGCATTGAAGGGCGAGAGCGCCGGGCCCATGTCGCGCAGGCCGAGCACGCGGGTCGCAATGGCGAAGGCAAAATTGCCGAAGGTCTCGCCAAGCACCATGCCGTTATATTCCGGCCGCGGCTTGGACAGCATCGGGTAGCGCTCGTCGCCCACCCAGTTGAACGAGCCGCCATCGACGATCWGGCCGCCGATCGAGTTGCCGTGCCCGCCCAGGAACTTGGTGGCGGAATGCACGATGATGTCGGCGCCGTGCTCGAACGGGCGGATCAGGTAGGGGCTCGCCATCGTGTTGTCGACGATGAGCGGAATGTTGTGCTTCTTGGCGATGGCCGCGACGCCGGCAATGTCGACGATCACCCCGCCCGGATTGGCGATCGACTCGATGAAGATCGCCTTGGTGCGCGGGGTCACCGCGGCGGCGAAGCTCTCAAGATCGTCGGAATCGGCCCAGATCACATTCCAGCCGAAATTCTTATAGGAATGGTTGAACTGGTTGATCGAGCCGCCATAGAGCTTGCGCGCGGCGACGAACTCGTCGCCCGGCTGCAGCAGGGCGTGGAAGCAGAGGAACTCGGCGGCGTGGCCGGATGCGACGGCGAGCGCCGCAGTGCCGCCCTCGAGCGCGGCGACGCGCTCCTCGAGCACCGCGTTGGTCGGGTTGCCGATCCGCGTATAGATGTTGCCGAAAGCCTGCAGGCCGAACAGCGATGCGGCGTGGTCGACATCGTCGAAGACGAAGGATGTCGTCTGGTAGATCGGCGTGGCGCGCGCGCCGGTGGCTGCATCAGGCGCTGCACCGGCATGAATGGCGAGCGTATGGAAACCCGGTGAGCGGTCTGACATGGCGTGCTCCCTGCAAATTCTGATCGTGAAACGGTCCCGTTCGATTTAACGAACGCTCTGTGCGGCGTCAATCGGCCGGACGGGCCTGAGAGCGGGGCCGATATGCTCCGGCCTGATCCCCAGGCCGATCAGCCGTGCCGGCAGGCGGCGCAGCAGCGGGAAGCGCTGCAGGAGGCGCAGCGGCAGCGGCGGCGCCACCGGTCCGCGGCTGGCGAGCAGCGGCGTGATCACCCGGTTCTGGATGGCGATCTGCATGGATTGGGTGAGTTTTGCCGGGAATTCACGGCGATGCTGCACGGCTGCGAGCGCGGTATCCGTCAGCCGCCTCTCGCGGAGCGGCGCTGCCAGCAGGTTGGCCGTTGCGACGGCATCCTGCACCGCCAGATTGATCCCAACACCGCCGATCGGGGACATCGCATGCGCAGCGTCGCCGATGCAGATCAGGCCGGGCTTCCACCAGCGCGTCAGGCGATCGACCGCGACCGAGAGCAGCTTGATGTCGTCCCAGCTGCGCAGCTCCGCTATCCGGTCCTTGAGAAAGGGCGAGAGCGCGACGACACCGTCCCGGAAGGCCCGCATGCCCCGGACCTGCAAGGATTCCAGCGAACCCTTGGGGATGATGAAGGCGCATTGCCAGTAGTCGCCGCGATTGAGCATGATGAAGAACCGGCCGCCCGCGACCTGGCCGAATGTCTGGTTGCGATCACTCTTGCTGCGCGACAGCCGGAACCAGAGCACGTCCATCGGCGCGCCGAGCACTTTCACCGGGAGGCCAGACGCCGCGCGCAGATCGGAGCTGCGCCCGTCGGCCGCAACCACGAGATCGGCCCTGATCGAAAGCGGGCCGTCGGGCGCCATGGCCGCGACGCCGGCCACACGCCCGTTCTGCTTGATCAGTCCCTCGGCCTTCGTCTGCATCCGCAGATGGAAGGAGGGCTGCTCGCGTCCCCGTTCCGCCAGGAAATCGAGAAAATMCCATTGCGGCATGAAGGCGACATAGGGAGCCTTGACCGGCAAATGGCTGAAATCGGCGAGCGTGATCTCGTCGTCTCCGAAGCGGGCGACGATATGGTCTTCCTTGCTGTGCGGCAGCTTCAGGAAGGCCTCGAGCAATCCGAGTTCATGCATCAGCTCGAGTGTCGAAGGGTGGATCGTGTCGCCGCGGAAATCCCGCAGGAAATCGGCGTGCTTCTCCAGCACGGTGACTTCGATTCCGGCTCTCGCGAGCAGGAAACCGAGCATCATCCCGGCGGGGCCGCCTCCGGCGATGCAGCAAGTGGTCGTTTCCTCGCGCATCGCCGTTCTCCTGGGGATGGCCTGGTCAGGTCCCGGGCCGGTCGATCGACAATTTCTGGAAGCCCTTGCCGGCCAGTTGCGGCTTCTTGTTCGAGATGATGCGCGAGTTGATGCCCTGCCAGCCGATCTCGCCGGAGAGCCGGCCATACTCGATCTTCGGGCAGCGGTTCATGATCACGGTAAGGCCCTTGGC
>NZ_JBFTLD010000465.1:0-2394 GCF_056396265.1 Allobosea sp. 05T422_2
TGCCTGCACTGACCCGAATCTTGCGAGGGAACAAACTTCCCGCCGACGATGGCATTGCGGCTATGAATCGCTTCTCCGGTGTTGACGATGATCGTTGTCGTCTGGATGGCTCCGCCAGAGGTCGGCTCAGCGAATGAGACAACAGCCTGCCCGGAGGCAATCGTGCCGAAATTCGGCCACAAGGTCGCCGAGCCCGCRCCGCCAATCAGGGAAGCGGAGCTTTTATCGGTATCCCAAACAAAGGTCAGGGCATTGCGAAAGCTAGGGAACCTACATTCCCAGGCAAAGGTCGCAGCGTGACCGGTCGAAGAAATCATGATCCCGACAGCGCTCAATGAGGCCAGACGCCGGCGAGATCTCATCCATAGGCTCCAATTCCGCAACAGGTTTGTTCTGGGCTTATTGGTTTGTCCTGGGCCTATTGCCTTCGAGGCGTGGCCGGTGCGCGCACGCAGACCGGACATCCCTGAAATACGTTGCTGGAGCATCCGACGCTTGTTAATTTCGGCCAAGATTTTGCTCGTCCCGGACATGAGCAGGGGAGTTCGGCGGCTTTGCCACGCGACCTGACCTCCCTGCCGACCACGCTAGCGGGCATCTCGCGCCTTGCCGTTGCGCGTCTTGCCGGCGCCGGCATACCGGCCGCGCCTCTCCTGAACGAGGTCGGCCTGACCGAGGACATGCTCGCCGATCACGATCAGAGAGTGCCCTCCCGGCGTCAGGTCGCATTCCTGGACCGGGCCGCGGCGGCACTGGGTGATGATTGCCTCGGCTTCACCCTGGCCCAGGAATTCGACCCCCGAGCCATGGGCTTGCTGTTCTACGTGATGGCATCCTCACAAACGCTCGGCGACGCAACGCAACGGATTGCGCGCTACAGCGCGATCACCAATGAAGCGCTGGTCTTCAGCATTGCCGAGGGAAGCGGGTTCACCGTCACGCTGAGCTATGCCGGCCTTCCCCGGCATTGCGATCGGCACCAGGCCGAGTTCTGCATTTTTGGAGCAATCAGGATCTGCCGCATCCTGACCGGCGCAAATCTCGTCCCACAACACGTCTCGATCGCGCATCACCGATCGGGCGACACCTCTGCGATGTCGCGGTTTGCCGGGACGAAGGTGGAGTTCGGCGCCGAGACCGATGCATTCGTTCTGCAGGCCGATGCGCGCGAACGCCATCTCGTGAATGCCGACCCTTATCTCAACGATCTCCTCCAGACCTATTGCGAGGCGGCGCTATCATCCCGCACGACCAATGCGAGCCCGCTTCGGGTGAGCGTCGAGAATGCGATTGCTCCGCTGCTGCCTCACGGCAAGGTTCGCGCCGAAGTCATCGCCCGCCAGCTTGGATTAAGCGAACGGACACTGGCGCGAAGGCTCGCCGAGGAGGGGCTGAGCTTTTCGGAGGTCCTGCGGCAACTGCGGCGTGATCTGGCTTTGCGCTATCTCAATGATGGCGACCACCATGTCTCCAAGGTCGCCTGGCTGCTGGGTTTCCACGAAGTCAGCGCGTTCTCGCATGCGTTCAAGCAATGGACCGGGCTGGCGCCGAGCCAGATGCGGCTGGGCGGCACCCCGAACGGATGAATGTCGCTTGGCCGACGCCAAGGCCGTTGGCGCAGTCGGCGCGGCCAGAGCGCATGCGACGCCCATCGGCCTGGGCGAAGAGCGGCGCCCCCTGCCCTCTMAGGCCGTCGGCCGCTCGGTGCCGGCGCGCAGCGTGGTGTCGACCAGGAGATTGCCGGTCGCACCCTGTTCCAGCGTGATGTCGACGCCATACACGTCCGACGCCGCCGGATGGGAGAGGACATCCCTGGGGCGGCCATCGGCGACGACGGTCTTGCGGTCGATCAGCAGGAAGCGATCCGCGCAGCGGCTGGCCAGTGCCAGATCGTGCAAGGCGACGAGCGTGACCTGGCCGCGCCGCCGCGTCGTCTCGCGGATGACATTGGTCACCTGCAACTGCCGGCGCAGGTCGAGCGCGCTTGTCGGCTCGTCGAGCAGGAGCACGCTGGGCGCGCGCACCAAGGCCTGGGCCACGGAGACGAGCTGCTGCTGGCCACCCGAAAGGTCCGACACCGGAACCTCCGAGAGATGGTCGATATGCAGCGTGCCGAGCGCCTCCTCCACCGCCCGCAGATCCTCGCGCGTGGCGCGGCCGCCATGGGCTTTCCGGGCGAGCAGCACATAATCGAAGACGCAGAGCGCAGCCCGCATCGCGACATGCTGCGACAGGAAGAAGATCGCATCATGCCGCTGCCGCGATGTCATTCCGGCAAGGTMGGCCCCGTCGAGCCGCATGGTGCCGGCGCGCGGGCGCAGCAGCCCGGCCACGAGGCGAAACAGCGTGGATTTTCCAACCCCGTTCGGCCCGACCACGGCGGTGACGGTGCCG
>NZ_JBFTLD010000466.1:0-2379 GCF_056396265.1 Allobosea sp. 05T422_2
CAGACCTTCGGCTCCACCGGCCAGATGGTGAACCCTGCCGGCGGCAACATCACGCTGCCGAACATGACGATCGCGGGCACGGCGATCTCCGGCATCAATCTCACGACCGGCGGCAACGGCCTGACCCAGAACGGCGATGTCAGCGGCCAGATCGACGCGCGTAGCATCCGTCAGGACGGCTATACGGCCGGCACGCTCGACCGCGTCTCGGTTTCGGCCGAAGGCCAGGTGATCGGCACTTTCAGCAACGGCCAGGTCGTCGCGATGGCCCAACTCTCGGTGGCCCGCTTCAATGCCGGCAACGCCCTGAAGCGCCTCGACGGTGGCGCCTTCGAGGAAACGATCGAGTCCGGTCCTCCGATCATCGGTCTGGGTACGTCGCAGCTCATCGGCGGCAATGTCGAGCAATCCAACACCGACATCGCCGACGAGTTCTCGAAGATGATCGTCACCCAGCAGGCCTACTCGGCCAACACCAAGGTGATCAGCACGGCGCAGGAAATGCTGCGCGATGTGTTCAGCATCATCCGCTGAGCGGCTTTGACCGCCGGCGGAGGCGGTTCCGGGCGATCCAGGAGGATCGCCGGTGACGGCAGGAGTTGACGATGGGTCTGAGTACTTCCCTGGGCACCGCGATTTCCGGGCTGCATGTCACGCAGACCGGTATCGGCGTTGTTTCGCAGAATGTCGCCAATGCCGGCGTTGCCGGTTATGTCCGGCGCGTCGTCAGTACCTCCGATACGCTCAGTGGCGCGACGATCGGTACGTCGAGCACGGCTGTTCAGCGCCTGCTCGACAAGATCGTCCAGCATCAGCTCTGGCAGGAAAGTGCCGGCGCCGCTTACACGTCGACACGGGCGGATGCGCTCTCGAATCTCGACAAGCTGTTCGGCGCGCCGGGAAGCGCGACGGCGCTCGATTCTGTCTACAGCTCCTTCACCACCTCGCTCCAGGCGCTGAAGAACGATCCGTCATCCTATACCAACCGCACGGCTGTGCTCGATGCAGCCAGCCAGCTCGCAAACCGCCTGAACGGGCTGTCCGCCGGTGTTCAGGCTGAGCGCACCCAGGCCGAGACGAAGATCGGCGGTGCCGTCAACCAGATCAACCAGCTGCTGGACTCGCTGACCAGCGTCAATGCCCGGATCGTGCAGGGGCAGAGCGACCAGGCGACAGCGGGCCTGAAAGACCAGCGCGACCGTATCGTCTCCGAACTCTCGCAATACATGGACATCAAGACCAGCGAGGATGCGCGCGGCTCGCTCAGCATCGTCACTGGATCGGGTGCCCAGATCTTCGACGGCCGACCGGCGGTGAAGTTCAGCTTCGACGGCCGCTCCGCGCTTGGCCCGGAAGCGCAATGGAGCCCCAACGCGGCGACGCGTGGTGTCGGCACCATTACGATGACCGACAATTCCGGCAACCAGATCGACGCGATCGCCAACAAGGTGTTCCGGTCGGGCGAGATCGCAGCCAATCTCGAGCTTCGCGACAAGACGCTGGTGCAGATGCAGGCCCAGCTCGACGAGATGGCGGCGCAGCTCTCGAGCGCCTTGTCCGATCGGGAGATCGCCGGAACGGCCGTCACCACAGGCGCGGCCTCAGGCTTCGATGTCGACCTCGCCGGGCTTCAGTCCGGCAACAGCGTGACGCTCGACTACCAGGTCACTCCCGGTGGCGCGACGCGGCGTTTCACCTTCGTGCGCGTGGAATCCGGTGCATCGCTGCCGCTGCCGGCATCGGCCAGCGGCGATGCCAACAACACCGTGGTCGGCATCGATTTCTCGGGCGGCCCGGCGTCTGTCGCAGCCCAGATCCAGGCCGCGATCGGCGGTGGGTTCACGGTTTCGAATACCGGTTCGATGCTGCGCATCGTCGACGATGGCGCGGGCAATACCCGCGACGTGCTCGGCCTGACGGCACGCCCGACCACTACAAGCCTGTCCGGGGCCAACGGATCGCCCGAACTGCCCTTCTTCGTCGATGCAGGGAACGGCAACGGCGCCTATACCGGCTCGTTCGAGGGCAAGTCCCAGGCTCTGGGCTTTGCCGGCCGTATCACGATCAATCCTGGACTGATCGCGGACCGCTCGAAGCTCGTCGTCTTCAACACCACGCCGGCGACGCCGCAGGGCGACGCCACCCGGCCGCAGATGCTGCTCGACCGGCTGACCAAGGGCCTGCGGAGCGTCACCAACGCGGTCTCGCTCGACGGCTCGACGGCGACCTCCAACATCACCGTCTCGAACTTCGTGCAGCGCGTCGTCGCCTCGCAGGGGCAGGCGGTCGAAAACGCCAAGCGCCTCGATGAAGGCCAGCAGGTGGCGCTCGCCTCCGTGCAGAGCCGCTTCGCCGAGACCTCACAGGTCAATGTCGACC
>NZ_JBFTLD010000467.1:0-2358 GCF_056396265.1 Allobosea sp. 05T422_2
GCAGAAAGGAGTCGAGAGACTACGATCCGGCGGCGGCCTTCTTCGCGAAGCTGTCGATGAAGGTCTTGTTCAGGTCGACATTCGAGGTCGCAAGCTCAGGATCGAGCAGTTTCAGCGAGTCATACATGCTCTTCATCGCATCTGGCGTGGAAATGCCGGTGCGCGAATAACTTTCCTGCGAATTCTTGACGGCGCGCAGATAGAGCGGCTTGTCGCCGAGATGGTATTCGGCGGGGACGAGATCGGCGACATCCTCGGGCTTGGCCGTCTCCAGCCATTTCAGGGACTTGACCAGCGCGTTGACGAGTTTCTGCGTCGTGACCGGGTTCTTCTCGGCGAAATCATTCTTGAGATAGAGCACGGCAGCAGGGTTTGAACCGCCGAACAGCGCCTTGGTGCCGGCCTCGGTGCGGGTGTCGATCAGCGCCACGACATCGCCATCCGCTTCGAGCTTCGAGGTCACGGGATCGAGATGCGAGATGATATCGACCTGGCCTTGCTTGATCGCGGCAACGGCGCTGGCGCCGGCACCGACACCGATGATMGGCGCGTCGGTCGCCTTCAGGCCGGCCTTGACCATGGCATATTGCGCGGTCAGCGAGGTCGAGGAGCCGGGCGCGGTGACGCCGATCTTCAAGCCCTTGAAATCGGCCGCGGATTTGACCTTGTCGGCAAGCTCCTTGCGCACGGCGATGGTGATCGCCGGGAAACGCCCGAGCTCAACCACGGCGCGGATGTCCTGCCCCTTGGCCTGCATCCGGATGGTATGCTCATAGGCGCCGGTCACGACATCGACCGAGCCGCCGACGAGGGCCTGCAACGACTTCGCGCCACCGCCGAAATCGTTGATCGTGACGTCGAGCCCCTGCTCCTTGAAGAAGCCCTTCTTCTCCGCGACCGTCAGCGGAAGATAATAGAGCAGCTGCTTGCCGCCGACGCCGAGCGTGACATTCGGCTTCTCGGCCGTCTGGGCCTCTGCGCCAAACGGCACGAAGCCGAGAGAGGTGGACAAGGCGAGCGCGGCCAGCGCGCCGCGACGGGTGAAGCTCATCGAATTTCCTCCTGATGGGATCGGTTTGCGCTTCTGAACTGGCGCAGTCGGCCCCGACGATAGGCGAGATTGCCCGGCACGGGCAACCTTCGCCTCCCCGATCAGCCCGAGGCCCGGGGCGCAACTTTCGTCTGAGCCCCCAGGCGAACGCCGGTGAGCCCGCGTCGCTATAGCGTCCCCTCATCCCGAAAGGACGCAACGCCCTGCCGGGTCCGGTTGACGACGAGGCGTGTCACATCCGGGCGGGCATAGTGTCCGGCCTGATCGAAATTCTGGCGCTCGCGCCTGACCTCGCGATGATCAAGCGTCGCAACGAGAAGCTCCTCGCGCCCCGTCACGGGCTCGATCACCCATTTGCCGTCAGGGCCGGCGATGCCGGAGCCGCCATCAGCGAGGATCTCGGGGCAGGTTTCCAGCATGGCAGCAGCAGGACTGCCGGCCGGCACATCCTGCTTGCGCATCAGTCCCGAGACCGCCAGCACGTAGCTGCGTCCCTCGCGCGCCAGGAAGCAGGTCGTATCCACCGTGTTGCGGAGGTTCCCCGGCCAAAGCGCCACATGCAGATTCTCACCCTGCGCGTACAGCGCTGCTCGCGACAGCGGCATCCAGTTCTCGAAGCAGTTCAGCCCGCCAACCGTGAAGGCCCCGACACGGTGCACCTGAAGACCATGTCCGTCGCCCGGCGCCCAGCTCAGCCTCTCTTCATAGGTCGGCATCAGCTTGCGATGCACCGACGCGATCATGCCATCCGCACCGATATGCACGCGCGAGCAATAGACGCTGTGCCCGCCGCGATCTGCCGGCCGCTCGATGATGCCGAGCATGACGGCGATGCCGCCGCGCTGCGCCGCAGCGCAGACCGCAGCCAGATGGCCGGCCTCGATCTGAACGGCCTGATCCAGATAATGCGCGTGAATCTCCTTCTGCAGCGACGATTCAAAGCGCGCCCCGTCGGTATGTTCGATCCAGAAGGGATAACCCGGCACCAGCGCCTCCCCGAACGCGACGAAGCCGCACCCTGCCGCGGCGGCGCGCGCGATCCAGTTGGCCACCTTCCCCAGGGTGGCATCGCGATCGAGCCATACCGGAGCGATCTGGGCCAGGCCCACGGTCAATCTGTCTGATACGGCGGTCATCGAGCCCCATCCCGGGCCTTGAGTGTGTTGCGATGGCCGGGTTAAGGACGTGGACAAGATCAGTCCAATTAATCCTTGGAATACCCCTCGATCATGCCACCTAATGTCACTCTGGTGCAGCTGCGTTGTTTCGCCGGCGTCGTCGAACATGGCGGCTTCACGGTGGCAGCC
>NZ_JBFTLD010000468.1:0-2343 GCF_056396265.1 Allobosea sp. 05T422_2
GACCAGCGTCAGGTCCTGTTTCTCGAAGGGAATGGTCGAATCGAGCAGGACGACGACGACTTCGGCGAACCGAATGGCCCGAAGCGCATCGGCGACCGAGAGCTTTTCGAGCTTCTCCTCGATGCGGGCGCGCTTGCGCATGCCCGCCGTGTCGAAGAGCTTGACCGGGCGGCTGCGCCACTCCCAGTCAACCGAGATGGTGTCTCGGGTGATCCCGGCTTCCGGTCCCGTCAGCAGCCGGTCTTCGCCAATCATCCGGTTGACCAGCGTCGACTTGCCGGCATTGGGGCGGCCGATAATGGTGACGCGCAGCGGCTTGTTGGGGTCGCTGTCTTCATCGAGATCCGCGGCGGGAGCTTCGGCCCAGGCTTGATCGTCCTCGTCTTCGTCTGGCTCGTCGGCAATGAATGGCACGAGCGCTTCGAGCAGATCCGCGGTGCCTTCGCCATGTTCGGCCGAGAACGGAACGGGGTCGCCGAGCCCGAGCGCATAGGCCTCGAATGTGCCGTCCTTGCCCTTGTTCCCTTCCGCCTTGTTGGCGAGCAGGATCACAGGCTTTCCAGAACGGCGCACCAGATCCGCGAAGGGTTGGTCCATCGGCGTCAGGCCAAGCCGCGCATCGATCATGAAAAGGATCACGTCGGCCTGAGCGATCGCGGTCTCGGTCTGAGCGCGCATGCGGCCCGCAAGGGAGTCCTTGTCGGCCTCCTCGAGTCCGGCGGTATCGATGATGCGGAAGCGCAGATGGCCGAGTGAGGCATCACCTTCGCGCCGGTCGCGGGTCACGCCCGGCCGGTCATCGACCAGAGCGAGCTTCTTGCCCACGAGCCGGTTGAAGAGCGTCGATTTGCCGACATTCGGCCGGCCGATGATGGCGACGGTCGCGGTCATGGTGTTCAAATTCGTCCTGTTACGCGCCGGGATCGGCGCGTCGGGTCAATTCTTGGTCTCGACGGCGCCGCCGCGCACCAGCGCAAGATAGAGATCGGTACGCTGGCGCAGCACCTGCGGCGATTGCGGATCGGTCACGATGGCATCGAACCAGCGGCCGGCATCCTCGAACAGATTGGCCTTGAGGGCGGCAATGCCGAGAAACTCACGGGCCGAATGGCGCCAGACGCCCTGCGGAGACGCGAGCGGCTCAAGCGCGGCGCGGGTCTCGGCATAGGGCGCAAGATCGACGCGCAACATCCCGGCACGAAGCCGGGCAAGATCGCGATAGAGCTGATCGAGAGAGCTGTCATTCGCCAGTGCGTCGAAGGCCGTTGCGCCCGCGGCAGCGTCGCGCTTGCCGGTTTCGGCAGCCAGGCGGAACCGCGCGATCTGGCGGTATCCCGCCGGCGCGTTGGCCGCGAGGTCAACGAGGATCGACTCCGCCTCGGCGCCGCGATTGTCGCGCGAAGCCCTCAGCGCCTCTTCCAGCCGCGCACCCACGGCCTGCGAAGCCTGCTGCTCGCGATACAGCCAGACCTGCCAGGCTGCGACGGCCACGACAGCAGCCACGGCCAAACCGATCAGCAGGTTGCCATATTTCTTCCAGAGCGCCGCCGCCTTGTCGCGCCGGACCTCCTCGTCGATCTCACGAAAAATATCGGCCATAGGGTGTCACAATCCTCTTCACCCTGCCGGGTAGCATTTTCGCTGGCCGATTGCGAGCCGGATCAAGCGTGGCGTGGCGTGGTGGGTTCAGCCCTGAACAGCAAACTGCCGTCACCATAGGAATAGAACCGATATTTCTCCGCGATCGCATGGGCATAGGCCTGTTTCATGAGGTCGAGCCCGCAGAAAGCCGAGACCAGCATGAACAGTGTCGAGCGCGGCAGGTGAAAGTTCGTCATCAGGATATCGACGGCCCGGAAGCGATAGCCTGGCGTGATGAAGATGGCCGTATCACCGGAGAATGGCGCGACGACCCCGTTCTCGCCGGCAGCGCTCTCGAGCAGCCGCAGGGCCGTGGTCCCAACGGCAACGATGCGGCCTCCCCTTGCCTTGACCTGGTTCAGCGCTGCTGCGGTCTCAGTGCTCACGCTACCCCATTCGGCATGCATGCGGTGTTCGCGCGTATCCTCGGCCTTGACCGGGAGGAACGTGCCCGCCCCGACATGAAGCGTCACGAAATGGCGGGAAACGCCGTGCGCGTCGAGGGCTGCAAACAGCTCCGGCGTGAAGTGGAGACCGGCGGTCGGGGCGGCCACGGCTCCATCCATACGGGCGTGAACCGTCTGATAGTCGTGGGCATCGGCCAGATCGGTCGGCCGCTTGCCCGCGATATAGGGCGGGAGCGGCAACTCACCCAGCCGCGCGATCGCTTCATCGAGCACCGGACCGGACCAGGCAAAGCGC
>NZ_JBFTLD010000469.1:0-2334 GCF_056396265.1 Allobosea sp. 05T422_2
CCGACATGGTGATAGAGCGGCCCCTCGCCGCTCGGCGCGGTGGCACGGGTAAAGTAGAGTGCGCGCATCCGGCCAGGACTGATCTCGCTGCCGATCAGCTTGACGACGCTCGGTGCGGTCTTCTCGTCCTCGTCGGTAATGACCCCGGCCAGGGTCGCGATGTCGACGGCCGCGTCCGCAAGCGGCTTCACCGCGGCAGCGATCGCGCTCGGCTCAAGCGTGGGAAAATCTCCCTGGACGTTGACGATGATGTCGTGGCGCCCCTGCGGGTCGACGATATCCGCCGCTTCCTTGATTCGATCCGAGCCGGTCTGGTGGTGGATGCTGGTCATCACCGCTCTCCCCCCGGCCTTCTCGATGGCCGCGACGATGCGCGGCTCGTCAGTGGCGACGACCACGGCACCGACGCCCGATTCCATCGCTCGGCGCCAGACATGCACGATCATCGGTTCGCCCAGGATGTCTGCCAGAGGCTTGTCGGGCAGGCGGGTCGCCTGCATGCGGGCGGGAATCAGGATCAGCGGGTCCGACATCGGCAACAGCTCTGGGGGGAAGGTCGCGAGGCTGCGACGGGAGGCGTCAAAAGGTCTCAAAGAGGTGCGTGCTTATACGAGTTGCAATGAAGCGCGCAAAGCGGTTAAGCAACGGCCGTGTGTCGGCGCTCCCAGGCTCCGGCCGGAGCGCTGCTATGCCTTGCCTGTCCTGTGGCGAGGCCCAAGGGTTTCGATGCGATGAATATCGAGCTGAACAAGATTGCCGGCGCGGGACTGTCCACGCTGCTCGTGGTGATGGCCCTGAACATGGCCGCCGGCATTGTCTTCGCGCCGCACAAGCCGGCCGTGCCCGGCTTCGATCTGCCGAGTCCGGAGCCAGCTGCCGCCGGCGGTGCAACCGCTGCGGCTCCAGTTGCGGACGCGCCGATCGTGGAACGTCTCGCCAAGGCCGATCCGGCCCGTGGCGAAAAGGCTGTCGGCGCCTGCAAGGCCTGCCACACCTTCGAGAAGGGCGGCGCCAACAAGGTCGGCCCGCATCTCTTTGACGTCTATGGTCGCAGCAAGGGGTCGATCGACGGCTTCGGCTATTCGGCCGCGATGAAAGGCCATTCCTCCGAGAAGTGGGAAGCCGAGCAGCTCGACGGCTTCCTGAAGGGTCCGAAGGCCTATATGCCAGGAACGACGATGGCTTTCGCCGGCCTGACCAAGCCCGATACCCGTGCCGACGTGATCGCCTATCTCAACACGCTCGCGGATGCGCCGAAGCCGCTTCCGACATGAGTCTTGCGTCGATTCGGCGCGCCTGAATGATTGCAAGCCGGGCCCTTGAGCCCGGCTTTTGCTTGCTCCCGCCATGCTCTTGCCCTCACCATGGCGAGGAATCTCCTCTCCGCGCTGGTATCGACCTCACGGGTCGACATAATCGGCCAGCGAATCAGTTGCAGGAGGACKAGGCACCATGGCGATGCGCATCACACGCCGCAGGCTGCTCGAAGCCGGTGGAGCAGCGCTGGCAAGTGCGGGCCTGCCCGGCCGGGCCCTGGCCGAGACCGGGGAGGTTCATGGCCTCTCGACTTTCGGCGAACTGGCGCTCCCCGCGGATTTTCCGCATTTCGCCTATGTGAACCCGAAGGCCCCGAAGGGCGGCACGATCACGCTGCAGATCAAGCGGGCCGGCGGCAACCAGAACTTCGACACCTTCAACACGCTGAACACCTTCGTGCTGCAGGGCGATGGCGCCGCTGGCATGGATGCGTGCTTCGACAGCCTGATGTCCGGCTCCGGCGACGAGCCAGGCGCGCTCTACGGCTTGCTGGCGAAGAGCGTCGCAATCTCCGGGGACAGGCTGACCTACCGTTTTCGGCTCAGGCCCGAGGCGCGTTTCCATGACGGAAGCCGGGTGACCGCTTCCGATGTCGCCTTCTCCATGAATATCCTGAAGAGCAAGGGACACCCATCCTACCGCCTGATCCTGAACGAGCTGGTCTCGTCGGTGGCGGAAGGCGACGACATCGTCATCGTCACGCTTTCGCCGAAGCGCGGTCGCGACCTGCACCTCGTCGTCGCAGGCCTGCCGGTCTTCTCCGCGAAATTCTGGTCGACGCGGAACTTCGACGCCTCGACGCTGGAACCACCGCTTGGGTCCGGCCCCTACAAGGTGGGGCGGTTCGAACAAGGCCGCTTCATCGAATTCGAGCGGGTTCCCGACTACTGGGGCAAGGACCTGCCGGTGAATGTCGGCGTCAATAATTTCGACCGCACGCGCTGGGAGTATTTCCGCGACCGGCAGGTCGCCTTCGAGGCCTTCAAGAGCGGCATCGTTACCTTCCAGGAGGAATTC
>NZ_JBFTLD010000470.1:0-3895 GCF_056396265.1 Allobosea sp. 05T422_2
CTCCCAGGCTCAGGTCACGTCGTTCAGAGCATGCTCGATGCGACCTGGAGCATCGGACCGAAACTCCCAGGCTCAGGTCACGTCGTTCAGAGCATGCTCGATGCGACCTGGAGCATCGGACCGAAAAGTGGAATCCGGTTTTCGGAAAATCCGACGCTTAAACAATGGGCTAGATCGCCCATCTTGCGTCCGAACGGACGCACGGCGAACTAGCGCGAGGCGAGCAGGCAGTCGATGAAATCGCGCACCAGCTGCGATTTTGGCCGGTCGAGCGGCAGGATCAGCAGGCTCTTGCTGTGCACTGCCGGTTCGAACGGCTTCAGCACGATCCGGCTCATATCGGCGCCGGCGACCGCATAGGGGCTGACCAGGCCGATGCCGACGCCTTCGGCGACGAGCGCACAGACGGTTGCGGCATAGATCGTCTCGACCACGACATGCGGGCTGACTTCGGCCTGGTGAAAGACCAGGTCGAGCCGCTGGCGGGTCCGGTCCTCCGGCACATAGGCGACGAAGGGCTGGCGGTGCAGGTCATGCGGCGTGATCAGGTCGCGCTCGGCCAGCGGATGCTCGCGCGGGATCGCGCAGAGCACGCGCGGCGAGACGAAGGGCTGGTGCAGCACGCCGCTGACATCGATCTCGTCGGCGGCGAGCCCGATATCGAACTGGCCGGAGACGACGCCGTCACGCACGTCGCGCGAGGGCAACACCATCAGGGTGACGCCGATATCGGGATGGCCCTCGCGGAAGCGCCGGACGGCGCGGGGCACCAGCGACGAGCCAAGCGCCGAGAGCGAGCCGATCCGCAATTGTCCCGAGCCATGGTCGCGGATGCGGGCAGCCGTGGCCCGGAGCGTGTCCATGCCGCGAAACGAGGCCTCGACCTGCGCATAGAATAGCTTGGCCTCGGGCGTCGGGATGATGCGGTTGCGCACCCGGTCGAACAGCAGGAAACCGACCGAGCGCTCCAGTTCGGCGATGGTGCGGCTGACCGCCGGCTGCGTGATGCCGAGCAACTCGGCTGCGCGCGAGACGGTGCCGGACTTCATCACGGCGGCAAACGTCTCAAGCTGGCGGTGATTCAAGTCATGGCACCTCGGCAGGGGGCCGGCAGATTACACCGGCCGCGCCCCATGGCGAGGCGCGTTCGAACGCGCCGGGCCTCCGGTGGATGCAAGGCTGCGCGCCCTCAATGGAGAATCTGCGACAGGAAGAGCYTGGTGCGTTCGTGCTGCGGGTTCTTGAAGAASKCGTTGGGCTCGTTCATCTCRACGACCTGGCCGGCATCCATGAAGATGACGCGGTCGGCGACCTGGCGCGCAAAGCCCATCTCRTGGGTGACGCAGAGCATGGTCATGCCCTCCTCGGCCAGGCTCACCATGGTGTCGAGCACCTCCTTGACCATCTCGGGGTCGAGCGCCGAGGTCGGCTCGTCGAACAGCATGATCTTCGGGCTCATGCAGAGCGMGCGCGCGATCGCGACGCGCTGCTGCTGGCCGCCCGAGAGCTGGCCCGGATATTTCAGCGCCTGCTCCGGGATCTTCACGCGCTTGAGATAGTGCATGCCGATCTCCTCGGCATCCTTCTTCGGCATCTTGCGCACCCAGATCGGGGCGAGCGTCAGGTTCTCCAGGATCGTCAGATGCGGGAACAGGTTGAAGTGCTGGAAGACCATGCCGACATCGCGGCGGATCTCGTCGATCTTCTTCAGATCATTGGTCAGCTCGGTGCCATCGACGATGATCTGGCCCTTCTGGTGTTCCTCGAGCCGGTTGATGCAACGGATCATCGTCGACTTGCCCGAGCCTGAGGGGCCGCAGATCACCAGCTTCTCGCCGCGCGCCACCTTCAGGTTGATGTCGCGCAGCACATGGAACTCGCCATACCACTTGTTGACCCCGATCATCTCCACGGCCGTATCCGTGTTCAGGGAGGTCTGCTTCAGCGAATGTTATGCCGCCGGGCGAGGGCGACCGCGACGCCGGGGAACGCCCCTCAGCGGCGCCGTCGATGGCGCCGCTGCTCCAGGCGAGGCTCCCGTTCTGACCCGGCTGCTCCATGGGCGCAGGGCGCGGCGGCGATTGGCCCGGGCGCCATGCCGTGATCGCATCGACTGTGGCATCCCTGCTCCTTGTGGACTCCGGGCGGGTAACAAAAGCGTAATCGGGTAGAGAAAACCCTGTACAAATTTGCGTATTTGACGTTTCACTGCCCCGCTTTCTCAGAGGATATCAGGCTTTTAAAAGGTATTCATTCCTCTGGTGATTTTTTGATCATAAAATCTGTCCGAGATTAAAGTTTGATCGGAAAGATCTGACTGTAGTGAGTATTTTAGTTGCAGTTCTTGGTCATCGTCCACTTCTGGTAGAGGGCATCGCAGCTCTGCTGAAACGTCGCGCGGGATCGCGAGATCGTCAGCGCAGTCTTGCTCGGCGAGATGACGATCACGAGGCCTGCACGAAACCGGATGGGCAGGATGGGGGCTCGCAACGCGTCGAGGCGGTGATCGCAGCACGGGCGTTACCGCCCGGGCGTGCCTGAACTCTGCGCCGACCCGTGACCGGATGGAAGGACTGCCGATGCACATGATCCCGATCGTGGCCGCTGTTTCCGCCCTCGCACTCACCGGTGTCGCCCAGGCCCAGGCTCCGCCTGAAGAAGCTGCTGTCGACCGCGAGGTCGGGCTCAGTCCCGTGGCTGCATCGGGACCCTTGAGGAACCGGTCGGTGATCGTCGTCGATATCCGCGCGCTGCCAAAGCCGGAACGGCTACGCGTCACCCGGATCGTCGCAGCACGCGGCGATGACGAACTGCAGAAGCTCCGGACGGCGATCGATGCAGCACCGCTCCTCGCCCTTGCGCTTCGGGCGCAGGGGCTGTCATCGCTGCAGGTGCTCGTCGCCGAGACCGGTGCCAATGGGCGGCTGACCCTGATCACCAGGAAGAGGTTCTGACGGCGATGGCGGCCGGCAGCGCCAGGGGGCGTGAACGCCCTGGCCTCGTCGCGGCGGCTGTATTCCCGGCTGGCGACCTTATCGGCATGACCCGGCAACCCCATATCCTGGCGACCGGCGCAAGCGCGCAACCGGCCAGCCGGAGGCGTTCATGGACATCGTCGTCACGCAGCTCGAGCACAGCGTTTGGGAAATGAAGGACCGGCTCGGTCGCCATTTCGGAACGATTGTCGCGGAGCGGGATGACGACTTCTGGATCGGCCCGCAGAACCGCGGCGTGCTGGCGCTCCCCATGATCCGGTTCGGCCCCTACGCCTCGCTTGGCGCCGTGATGACCGCTATTCAGGCCTATATGCGCTACGAGACCGGCGACCTCAATCAAAGGACGAGCTTCGCTCCGCGGCGCCCCCGCGATCGCTTCACGGTCGTGCCTGTCAGCCCGTCGGCAGGCCGCGCCTGAGGCGGGGCCAAGATGACGCGGGCGGGCTGCTTGCTTAATCCGCCGATTGAGCGTCCAGTGAAGCGGCCGTCTCGCTTCGGACCGAACTGAGACCAGCCCCGACGCCGACCTTGCCTCGGCCCACCGCAATTCCAGTCGAGCCCGGCAAGGCCAGGCATTTGGCGCGATCCCGCGCCATGTCCGATGCCGCTTAGATGATATCGCCGGCGGCCTGACCCAGGTCTCCGGACGATCGCTCGCGAAGCGGCGACCAGCCTCGGCCTTGGCCTCAGCTTTAGCCTCAGCCTTAAGGTTCAGCCTCTCCGCGGATGGTCCGATCCCGGCAACATGCGATGGAGACCACCATGACAAGCCTGTGGCTGAGTTTGGATCATTGCCGCGCGCTCGGGCTGTGGATGGCACCGCGCTATCCCGCCTGGCTCGCTCTCTTCACCCTTGCCGGAGCCTTCGCCTTGATTGCGGCGGTCGTGATGCATTGAAG
>NZ_JBFTLD010000471.1:0-2268 GCF_056396265.1 Allobosea sp. 05T422_2
TTGCAGCGCCGGCCGATGCGGCTACCGCGCTGGATCTCGACGAAGGGGCCGATCCGTGTGCCCGAGCCGATCGCACAGCCATAGAGATTGACGAGATCGGGGTGGCTGACGACGACATCATCACCGAAGTCCACGTCGATGATGGGCATGGCGCTCCCCTTCCCTGCTCCGGCAGAACGCTAGCGTGCAAAAGCGGAACCGGAACGATGGGAATAGGGCGCGCCTCGTTCGGATGAAGCCTATAGGCGGATCGCCCGGAGCAGTAGGCTCCCTACACCTTCCGACGAATTGCTTCTCCTCCCGTGGCAGCAGGACCTTGCAGGCCGCGCCACCAAGGTCTGCCGCGCCCCCGCCCGACGCAGCGCCTGACAATCGCCGGGGAAGGCCGGAGGCGCCGGCCTGGCGCACTGCCGCGGGCAGGATCCTTTCGATTTTTATTCGTGAATGAGCCGCCTGGCCGGCCGTCGCAGAGCAGATCCGCGCTCTCGCTCAGTGGACCGTTATCGCCAGAGCTCGACCCTGTTGGACAGAGGGGCCTCCGCTTTGGCAGATCGGCCCTTCCGGTTCAGTGAACGTATAGGTGACGGCGACGCATGATCCGGTCGAAGGCAGCGGCGCTCCGACGCGACCGGGTCGCCGCTCTCATGGTCGCCCGGCATCCAGGAAGCTGCGGACCAGAGCGACGGTCGCCGCAGGATTCTCCTCCATGATCCAATGTCCGCTACCGGGCACAACCGCGCCCTGGACGTTCTCGCCTGCGAACTTCATGACCGCAGCCATGCCCAGTCCGAAGGATTTCTCCCCCCCGATCGCCAGCACAGGGATCGTCAGCTTGCCCTTTGCCAGGAAGGCCTTGTTGTCGACAGCATCCTGATCGAAGGCGGCGAACTGGGCAAAGCCCGCGCGCATCGCCCCCGGCCTGGCGTAGAGCGCCGCATA
The DNA here is from genome assembly GCF_056396265.1 of Allobosea sp. 05T422_2. Classification (NCBI taxonomy): domain Bacteria; kingdom Pseudomonadati; phylum Pseudomonadota; class Alphaproteobacteria; order Hyphomicrobiales; family Alloboseaceae; genus Allobosea; species Allobosea sp. 05T422_2. Next base: position 940 of record NZ_JBFTLD010000471.1, read on the forward strand.
ATGCTCTCGCGCAGCTTCGCTGAACCGGCTGGGGGTCGCCGAGAATTCATTCCAGAAGCGATCGAGATAGATGCGCTCGCGGCCGGCGACGAGCCGCTCCATGTCGGGGCCGCCGAAGCGAAAATGCCAGAGAAGCGGATTCTTCAGGATCTCCTCCCAGGGGCCGACGCCCGGCAAGGGGGCATCGATCAGCACGAACTTCGTCACGCGATCGCGATACCCGGCGGCAAGCGCAAATCCGACCATGTTGCCGATGTCATGGGTCACCAGCTCCGCCCGGTCCACCTTCAGGGCATCGAGGACGCCGGCAATGTCGGCGGCCTGGTTCTTCTTGTCGAAGCCCTTTTCKGGGATGGCCGAAAGGCCCATGCCACGCAGGTCGGGAACGATCACGGTCCGGTCCCGCGCGAGATCGGCCGCCATCTCGCCCCACATGTCGCCGGTTTCACCATAGCCGTGCAGCAGGACGACCGCCGGCCCCTGTCCGCCGACCCGTACGTGCAACGTCGTGCCGTTGGCCGGGATCTCCTGCGTGCGGAAACCCGCCGGAAACGGAACAATCTGCGCCAACGCGGGGGCAGCGAAAAGAAGGGCGCCAGTAGCGGCGGCCAGGAAGCGAAGCATCGCGATCTCTCCTCATGTCTGGCCGGGCACTCCAGGGCACGGCCTTGCTCTCGACGAGATGATGGCGCTGCGCCATTGTCTGGAGTAGCCGCCAGAAAGCGAAACTGGTTTCCGGAAAGAGCGAACAATGATGAAGCTCGACGGGGTCGCGGCATTCGTGATGGTAGCGGAAGCCGGATCGATCACCGCTGCGGCCCAGCGCATGGGACTGGCCAAATCCGTGGTCAGCGAACGGCTGGCGGAGCTGGAGCGGCTGGTCGGCACGCGACTTGTGCAGCGAACCACCCGCAAGCTGTCGCTGACCGAAGGCGGCACCGCCTTCCTGGAGCGCGGCAGGCGCTTGTTGCGCGAGGCCGAGGAGGCCGTGGCAGAGCTCGCCGAACGGCGAAGCGAGCTGKTCGGACCACTGCGGATCTCCGGCCCCGTCAGCTTCGGGGTCCTACATCTCGGCCCGGCGATCTTTTCCTTCCTGGCGACCAACCCCAAGATCGAGCTGGCACTGGAGCTGGAGGATCGCTTCGTCGATGCGGCGGCCGATGGCTACGATGCCGTCATCCGCCATGGCCCAATCCATGACACGCGACTTGTCGCGCGGCACATTGCGAGCAGCCGCCGCGTCCTCGTCGCCTCGCCTGCCTATCTGGATGCCTGTGGCAGACCGGGGACGCTGATCGAACTCAGGCAGCATCGCGCGATCCTCTACAT
>NZ_JBFTLD010000472.1:0-2234 GCF_056396265.1 Allobosea sp. 05T422_2
CAAAGGTCGCGGCGGCTCGGCCTCTTGCGCTTCAGGCGGTGGGCGTAATCCCGGCGTAATCCCGCCCGAACTTCAAGGCCCAGCGCCGCACCGTCTCGTAGGAGACGGGGATGCCGCGCTCCAGAAGCATCTCCTCCACCAGGCGAAGGCTCAGGGGAAAGCGGAAATACAGCCACACCGCATGGGAGATGATCGCCGGTGGGAACCGATGGCGCTTGTAGCTGATGGCCGGCAGGGTCATGCACGCCCACCTACACCGCTTGCCGCCATGCCGGAGTTAACGTGACAACGCCACCGCCAGAAATGGAACCTTCCGGCGGACTACCCGATGGTCGCGCCGAGCTATGCGGAATCCCGATCGGCCCTGGCGAAGGCGTCCGGCCTTGGTCAGTCGCGCAAGGCCGCCGCGTCTGCGCCTGAACCCATTGTCGAGGCTGCGACCACGGTCGCAGAAAAGCCAAAACGCGCCTCGCGCGTCAAGGCAAGCGCACCGACCGCGGTCGTGGCCGCGCCGGAGAGCATCCAGGCGAAGCGCGCGCCACTGGCGAAAGCTGTTGGGGAGCCAGTGGTGGAACCGCCCGCAAGACCCAAGAGGGCGCGCAAGACCGCCGCAACTACCGGATCGTGAGGCTCGGATCAAGTGCGCTTCGCCAAGTCGGCATCTATGTCGGCCGAATTCTCAGGGGCGAGAAGCCAGCCGACTTGCCAGTGTTGCGGCCGACCAAGTTCGATCTCGTCAACAAGCTCAAGACGGCGAAAGCGCTGGGCCTTACGGTGTCAACCACGCTCCTCGCACAGGCAACGGAGGTCATTGAATGATGTCGGCTATTGGGCGCGAACCGGCCAGGAGACACCTTCGGCGCCTTCTACTTGAGCGTCCCGTATCGTTCGAGATAGGCCAGCAGCAGACGCACCGTGGCGGGCGCGCCCTTGGCGGCGTAGCGCTGGCTGGTCCGTGTCGTGATGCCGAGCAGCGGCGCGACGCTGTGCTGGTTCAAGCCAAGCCGCTTGAGCGCGTCCCGGTATTCGTCGGCGGTCATCGCCAGCCCTCCCGCTGCAGCAGTTCCGGCAGCAGTGCGAACGCCGTCTCGACGGAGGGATAGTCCCACGACTGCATGGTCTCCTCCCGTTCGATCCAGCGATTGATGGTGGCGCAGTGATGCCCGCACTGGACCGACCAGCCGGTGTCGCGGACGCCGCAGAAAATCTCGTAAGCATCGTCGATGCTCTCGTCCTCCGCCCGGACGAACTTGGTCCAGAGCGCGACGTCGAGTTTGCGGAGCGCGCTGTTGGCGCGGGTGGTGATGACGTCGACGTTCATGACGTGCCTGCCTTCGACGCTTCGGCGTCGGCCTTGGCGATTTCAAGCGCATGATCCCGGAGCGCCTGCTCGACCTCGTCGGCGCTGATCGTCGGATCGTCCTCGAACGGGTCGTATCCGATGCGCTCGACATAGGCGGCGGCGAGGCGGGTCCGGCGCTCGTCCCCGGTCTCGGCAATCAAGCCTTCCGAGACGGCGGCGTCGAACAGCTTCGATTCCAGTTCGGCGATGTCGGCGGACCGGTGTTCGCCGGTCCCGATGCGCAGATTGAAGACGCCGCTAGGCAGGCGCTCGATATAGAGCGAGCCGAGATAGGTATATCCCGRCATCCCCTCGACCAGGTCGTCGCCGATGACTGCGCCGACGTCAGCGGATTCCTCGCGGCTGGCGATGAATTCAGCAAGCGTCATGGTCGTTCCTTGTCTGGCGCACGGATTCGTCCGTCGAGGGACCCAACATAACGACAGGATGTCGTCCTGCAAGTGGCCGATCACGGCAAATTGTCGTGGCCACGGCACTGCATCGGCCCTTCCTCGAGCTTTTCGAGATCGGGCAGGTCGCGCAGGCTGGCGAGACCGAACAGCGCGGCGATCTCTTACGGTACGTTGATGTCGCCAACTGCAGGCCGTCATCGGGATCGACCACAGGACAGGATGACTTCTTGACTCTCGCAGGGGCGCGCGCCTATCTCCGCGGCATCCGTTAGCACTCGACACCCGAGACTGCTAACAGATGCCGGTTGTGTTTTCACGCAGGCCGCGCGTTCCGTTTCTACCTTAGAGGAAGACAGAACCATGAAGTTCCGTCCGCTGCATGACCGCGTCGTGGTCCGTCGCCTTGATGGCGAAGAGAAGACCAAGGGTGGCATCATCATCCCCGAAACCGCCAAGGAAAAGCCCCAAGAGGGTGAAGT
>NZ_JBFTLD010000473.1:0-2228 GCF_056396265.1 Allobosea sp. 05T422_2
GGGGGGGGGAGTGTCTGAATTTTTGTGTCCGGGGCGGGTTGAGCTTCATTGAGTGATGAAGCGATCCTCGAACATGATCGCGAACTGGGACTTGGCTTCGGTCCATTCGCGTGGGGGCATTTTCCACTCGGCCGCGGCATCGCGCAAGACGAGATAGATCAGCTTGGTTGCGGCTTCGTCGGTCGGAAAATGGCCTCGGATTTTGACCGCTCGCCGGAGCTTTGCGTTCAAGGCTTCGATCGCATTTGTAACCGGTATGAGGATGGTCGGTGCGGAAGTCCTGCCGCGTCGCTGCGACGTGGCTTATGCTGCGAGCATCCGGGACAGAGGCACCGGGAGCACGAAGGTGCGGGCAGGCCGATGTATACGATGAGCCGCGAGCTCGCGTTAGTAGCTGGCCGCCTCTGCGACTCGCCCGGTTGCGCCGAGAGCGCGGATCCGTAGGTGTCGTGTCGCCCGCCGCTCCCGTCGTCATGCTGACAGGAGGCGCTGATGCGACGCGTGATCGGGATGGATATCCACCGGACTTCGGCGAGGTCGTGATCTGGGAGGACGGTCGGTTGAGGCATGCCGGGAGGGTCGATATGACCCGGACGGCCTTGGAGGGATTTGGAAAGACGTTGTTGCCAACGGACGAGGTCGTGATCGAGGCCACCGGCAACTGCATGGCGGTGTCGCGCGTGCTGTCGCCCCTCGTCGCGCGGGTCGTGATCGCTAATCCGCTGCAGGTGAAGGCGATCGCCCATGCCCATGTGAAAACGGACAAGGTCGATGCCGGTACCTTGGCAACGCTCCATGCCGCTGGCTTCTTGCCGGAGATCTGGACGCCGGACGCGGAGACCGAGCGACGGCGCCGGCTGGTTGYGCGACGCGGCCAGGTCGTTCGCCATCGCACCCGGATCAAGAACGAGGTGCATGCCATCCTGCACGGGCATCTGATCCCAAAATGCCCGCATGCGGACCTGTTCAACGGCCGAGGGCGGGCCTGGTTGACCAGGCAAGATCTTCCGAAGGACGAATGCGACGCGATCACACGTCATCTGCGCGAACTCGACCGTCTGGGTGACGATCTTGCCGAGCTCGATCGTGAGATTGCGCAGGATGCGATCGAGGACCCGACAGTCGCGCGGCTGATGACCGTCACCGGGATCAAGCTGACCGTCGCAACTTCTCTGGCGGCGGCCATCGGCGATATCGCCCGGTTCAAGACACCGCAAAAGCTGGTGAGCTACTTCGGCTTGAACCCGCGCGTCCGACAATCCGGGACCGGCGTCGCCCATCATGGCCGCATTAGCAAGATCGGTCGCAGTCACGCGCGCGCCATGCTGGTCGAAGCCGCGTGGTCAGCCGCCAAGGCGCCGGGGCCGCTGCATGCCTTCTTCGTCCGGATCCGGGCCAGGCGCGGACACCAGGTCGCGGCGGTTGCTGTCGCGCGCAAGCTGACGGTCCTGGTCTGGCATTTGCTGACGAAAGGAGCCGACTACCGTTGGGCGCGTCCGGCTCTGATCGCCAACAAGCGTCGCGCGATGGAGCTCCAGGCTGGACAACCGCAGAGCAAGGGCAACAAGCCCGGGTCTGCCCACGCCTACAACGTCAAGGCACTGCGCGAGCAGGAGATGGAGGTCGCTCGCCACGCCGAGCGGGCCTACGAGCACTTCGTCGCCCAGTGGAAGACGCGACCGGGACGAGAGGCGCACGGACGCCTCAAATCGACAAGGCGCGAATGAGGCGGCCTGGCGGAGCTTGCAGTCGGCGCTCCGCTCTTCGCCACCGAGGTCGTCCGTGCAGAACCGAAACTACCACGTCGAAACTGGAAACGCTTGTCCATCTCATMCGTTGTGTAGACGATTTTGCGGACGGCCTCGGGGAACGCGAAGAAYGGGATGACGCGATCCCAGTTSCGGCGCCAGGCCTGGGCTATTGCCGGGTATTTTCGCCCCCAGAAGCCGGCATCGAAGGCCTCGAGCGCGGCTTTGCCGGCCTCGGCGTCTGTGGCCCGGTAGATCATGCGCAGCGCGGGCACGACGGGCTTTCGATCCTTCCAGGAGACGAATTCCAGCGAGTGCCGGATCAGATGCACGATGGGGTCGTTGAAAAACCTGCCTTCGCGTGATTCTCTTGATCCTGATCGGGATTGGGGGCCGGCATGCTGGGTCGCAAGGAACGGGACCAACTGGAGCTGTTCATTTCGGGCACGCTCCGCCAGCTTATTCCTGACGAACATATTC
>NZ_JBFTLD010000474.1:0-2125 GCF_056396265.1 Allobosea sp. 05T422_2
GGGCCAGGCGATGACAGCGTCATGGCGTTCACAGACTTCGGCATCGAGACGCTCAAAGGCCTCGCCGAAATCTACAAAGCCAATCCTCACCTGCTCACAAGATCGGACGACCCGAAATAGCCGTACTGCGGCCTACGCCGCATGGTTACGATACGAGGTTGCACCAGTGCGCCTCATTGTTGGTCGTATCGGCGACGTAAACGGTGTCCGACGCGTCCATGACAGACCACACAGCCTCCGCCGCCTGTTGCGAAGTGTAGTCAGAATTAACGTACCAAAACGACTTATGAATCTTCGCCCACGCACCTAGCGTTTTGATTTTGGCGATCACCGCCTCGTAGTTCTGGCCGGGGTTATTCAGATCATACGAGATGTGAAGATTGTTAGCCATTATCGCTCCATTTTTGACCTGACTGACGCCGCAACGTCATGACCATGCTGCGCGAATCATTCGAAGCCAATAGCCGCGAATCGAATTTGCAGAGTTCTTCGACGTATTCACAGGGGGGCAGTTTTTTTCGTTCGGTGGGGCGGTCGGGCTCTTGCAAAGCTCTAGAATCACTTGCCGGCCTTGTAACGCCGCACTAATCGCCTATTTACTGATCTCGACTGGCGTAACGCGGGCCTCGCTACCCCTGACGTATGAGCGGTTTGGTCGCCCGCGGCAGGCTCGTCATCTGCCATCACCCTTGTTTCAATCAGGACATTCGCCATGCGCAAATCCAGCGCTTGGAGATGGCTTGGTCGTGGGCTGATGGCGGCGCGCCTGTGGCGCGTACTGCAAGACCTATTCGACCGCTATTTCCCTGAGTTTTGAGTCGGGCTCGGTTAATTCGAGCCTTTCAAAAGTCCCGCCCGCGACCACGGATGTACTGGCGCGGGCGGGTTCTAGGGCTTGGGCTTGCAGCCAGGGCGGCGCGGGATGTCGGGGGCGTCGGACGTTTCGCTCAATGGACGAAGATCACCCGGCAACGCCATTCACACCGCCGTCGTACGGCGATGGCCTAATGAGATTGGCGAGGTGCTTGGACAGGAACTGCAAGCCGCCTGGCTGCTTGTAGAACCCCTCCGGCTAGGTCGGATGTAAACCGGCCGGAGGGGGTAAGTAAGCCGGCGCGCTCATCTGACGGAGCGCTGCCGGCTCGAGCCGCAGGCGTTCCCTCCACAGCGACCGGCGTAAAGTAGAGTCCGCGAGCCGATCCGCTATTCGCCTTAAGTCGTGCCTCTTGCTGCTTCGACCCACGCGCGCCCCTCGGCTGTGCAGGGGCGGGAAGCTAATATGGAACTGACAGCCCATCCGTGCGTTCGACTTGGAAGAGGATACCCATGAAACTTAGCCCGCGGCTCCGAAAGGGGTGGCGGGCCATTTTTGCGTTGGTGCATCTGGCTTTTCCGATCGATCAGTTCAAAATGCTCCGATGCCGCTACATTGGTTCAACCCGGCCGTGATCATTCAGGCTGATAAGCCGGGGACGAGCTATGCCGTGATCAATGTAGAGAAGGCGGGAGAATGCCTGCTCGCCTGGAAAGCGTCAGGAGCCGGCCCGAAGTGGGTGGACGCAGTGCGGGCGTGCATGGCGGCGATCAAGGGCGATGGAACTGCTGACGACGCGCGAGAAGCCTTTGAGGAGGCGGCGCAGGAGTGTGGTCGCCTTATCGTGTAGCTCACTCCTCGAGGGCTCGCGCAACAAAACGGTTGGCAACGGCGAACRTTGCGAACATGCGGGCGTCGCCGGGCGCGTCCGACAACTCTCCTAAAGGTTACCTGATGCTTCGGCTCGCAGAAGTCGGGATCTAACGGAGTTGTAGCTCCGTCGAATATTCATTCTCTGTCATTTGCGGCGAAGGCGTGCAACTCACCAAAGCCTTCGTGCGCATTAAGAATGGCCAGGTGCGGCGTCGGGTTATCGACCTGGTCGAGGCGATTGCCGAGGAACACGCTGAAAAGCCCTGATTGAAGCGTCTCGACGTTCGTTTTGACKAACGTTTCTCCCGATAAACGGATTTGAGCGCTTGACGGCGAACACGTTCGCTGCAAGAACGCTGCGCCCCGCACCGGCAGGGTCCGTGCTGGCGGCCACCAGCTTGTCCGTGCATGAAGGATCCTTCGTCCGTGTCACGCCAG
>NZ_JBFTLD010000475.1:0-2117 GCF_056396265.1 Allobosea sp. 05T422_2
AATCGCGGCAAGGTTGTCGCGCTCGGCGATCAGGCGGGCCTTGCGGCCGAGATTTTCGCCGAGCTGCGAGCGGATGATCGAGAGCTCGGCCTTGGTCTGGACATCGTCGAGCCAGAACAGGGTCTGGCCAGCCTCGACCCGGTCGCCCTGTCGCACCCCGATCGCCTGGACGACGCCGCCGTCGCGGTGCTGCACCTCCTTGAGGTTCTGGTCGACCTTGATCGAGCCCTGGGCGATCACGGCGCCGTTGAGATGGGCGCTCGCGGCCCAGCCGCCGCAGCCGACGACCAGGAGCAGGGCGAGCGCGGTACCGGCGAGCATATGCCGGCCGAGCCCGAAGTTCGGCTCGCGCCCTTCCCTGGCATCCCCGCCCGCCTGCGATGCGATACTGCGCCTGGTCATGCTGGTCTCTCCCGTCCGCCCGCCCGGGATGCGWGGCCCYGCGGCCRCGCRCCGAGGTCARTARTARTAAAGCCTGTGACTGCCCTGGATCTCGATCGAGTAGTCCTTCTCGTCATGCTGCTCGAGAAAGACGTCGACATAGGTGYRGTCRTCGTCMCCGATCTTCTCGATGCGGAAGYGGAAGGGCCGGCCGGCAGCRTCGGCCTCGTCGCCATAGGCCGTGGCGAACGGATCTGCTCCSTCCGCRGCGGCAYTGKCGGCGGGSKCGYCATCSGTSCCGAWCTGGTACTGCTTGACGACGATGCGGTCGCCGGCCTSGAGATCGAGGATCCGGTGGATCAGGTCGCGATCGTCCGCGTCATAGGGCACGTCGAASGAGAAGCAGTCGTCGCCGGCACCGCCGGTCAGCGTCACCGCGTCAGTGCCGATGGTGAAGTGGTCGTTGCCACTGCCGCCGATCACGGCCTCGATATTGGAGAACTTGTCCTCGCCGATCTCGACGCTGACCGCCTTGCCCTCGACCAGGTTGATGTCGATGCTTTGCGTCGCCTGGGAGTAATCCAACGTGTCGCAGCCGCTGCCGCCATCATAGCAATCGGCCGTGGCATCGAGGGTGCCGATGATCACGTCGTTGCCGGACCCGGCTTCGACCCGGTCCCTGCCCCCACCKCCATCGAGCGTATCCGCGCCGCTGCCGCCTTCGAGCCGGTCRTTGCCCGCCCCGCCATCGAYGAYATCRTCKCCCGCGTCRCCCTCGATCCGGTCGTCRCCWGCCTCGCCGAAGAGCCGGTCATTGCCGGCATTGCCCTCGACCCTATCGTCGCCGGCGCCGGCGAAGACGACGTCGTCRTCSGCGYCGCCCTCGATCCGGTCGCACCCATCGCCGCCGAAGACGATGTCGTTACCGGTCCCGCCATGGATCTGGTCGTCACCGGCGCCGCCCGCGAGATGATCRTCGCCGGAACCGCCATCGAGCACATCGTCRCCGGCATCACCGGAGAGCGTGTCGTYGCCAKCCTCRCCGAAGAGCCGGTCRTYGCCGCCGCCACCGGCCGCTGCATCGTCGCCGGCKCCGAGCTGGGCCGTGTCCTGGCCGGCGCCGAACTGGACGAGGTCGACATGAGCGCCACCGGTGACGACATTGTTGCCGTTGCCGGTTCGGACCGTGTCGTTGCCGTCGCCGGTGAAGATCGTGTTGTCGCCTTCTCCGCCGTCGATCCAGTCGTCGCCGTCGCCACCGTCGAGGATGTCGTCGCCGTCCTCGCCATAGACCTGGTCATTGCCGGCCCCGCCCATGACGTGATCGTCGCCGGCATCGCCATGAAGCTCGTCGTTGCCGGCGCCGCCATCCACGGTGTCGTCGTCCTCATCGCCATGGATGACGTCGTTGCCGGCATCCCCGGCGATCTGGTCGTCGCCGGTGCCGCCAGAGATCTGGTCGTTGCCGTCACCGCCGGAGAGCTGGTCGTTGCCSKYGCCGCCGAYRATGATGTCATYGCCRGCCTCGCCRWAGATGATGTCGTCGCCATCCTCGCCGAAGAGCTGGTCGTCGCCGTCATCGCCATAGATCGTGTCGTTGCCGTCGCCGCCATAGACGATGTCGTTGCCGCGSCCGGCATAGATCAGGTCATGGCCGGCGCCGCCGCGGATGAAGTCGTTGCCGGCGCCGCCATGCAGGATGTCGGAGCCGCCGCGGCCGTCGATCACGTCATTGC
>NZ_JBFTLD010000476.1:0-2107 GCF_056396265.1 Allobosea sp. 05T422_2
GCCCATCTGCGTGAGCGTGCCGCTTCCGGAGATGACGCCGCGATACGAAACGGTGTTCGATCGGTTGACGATCAATGCACCCGCATTGCTGATCGAGCCGACAAAGTTGCCGGTGCCGCCGATCCAGCCGGTCGTTCCGCCATTGCCCAGCTGCAACGTGCTGCCGACTCCGATGAAGACGTCGCCTCGGGTGCTGTTCGTCGCGGTCAGCGTGAGCTTGCTCGACCCAAGATGMGAGAACGTGCCCGGGCCCGAGATGCTCCCGGCATAGGTCACGTCATCGGATCGTTTGAAGATCAGGCTGCCATAGTTCGTCACGTCGCTGGTGATCGACCCCGCATTGCCGTTATTGCCGATCTGCAGGGTGGCGCCACTCGCGATCCCGGCGCCACCGGAGAAATCACTGGCGCCGGTCAGGATCTGGGTGCCGCCATTGATCGAGATTCCGCCGGTGCCGCGGATGGCGCCGGAAAAGATGCCGCTGGCATTGTTGACCATAAGGCTCGCGGTTCCGAGCTGGACCTCGCCGCTGCCGTTCAAGGCCTTGACCTGCGCAGAGGCTGCCCCGCTCACGTCAAAGATACCGTCGACGGTGATGCCGCTCGACTGGTTGATCCGGCCCTGACCTGTCAGGGCAAGGGTGCCGCCAGCCGCAACACTCGTCGCGCCCGTATAGGTGTTCATACCGCTCAAGGTGAGGGTGCCGGTGCCGGTCTTGTTCAGGCTGCCCACCCCCGTGATGTCACGGGCGAACGTCGTGTCGAAGCCGTTGGTGTCAATGGTGCCGCCGGCGGAATCAAGGCTAAGCGCCCGCCCCGTCGAGAGGTTGAAGCTCGTGCCGAACCGGAGCGTGCCGCCGTTGAAGATGACCCCATCGCCAGACGGACCGACATCGGCATCACTCGATACCGGCAAGAGGCCCGGGCCAATCGTTATGTCCGCGGCCGACGCACGGGGGGCCATGACGCCTGCAATAATACAGGCGGACAGCAAACTCGCGACAGACGTGGTTGAGCGCAGCCCCCTCGATATCGCCTTCAGGCCGTAAGGTAACATAGGCGAAAACGAAACGTCAGGCGCTGAGGGCACCCGAGAATTACATAGAATCGGCACAGAAAGCCCCCAAAAGACAGCATTTTTCTTTTGGGACTAGCACGCACGTTGCCGTGCAACCAACCTGGAATTAACAAATCGATAACGATTGTGACTGGCTGTTCACAGCCAACCCGACGGAACCCACCTGCCCTGCGGCGAGCACTTCGCGCTGCCGCAGGKGGTTGAGTTCATCCTGTTTCGCCAAGGCCCAGATCCAGACGCCGCAAGTCATGGCTTGACCTCTTCGAAATCCGCCGGCTTCCAGCTCTTGTCGAAGGCCGCCGCCTCCGGGCCATAGATCCAGGATCGCTATGATAATGGTCCCGGTGAGGCGTTAAGTGGCTGGCAAACCAGCGCGAGAACGGGTCATCCCATGGCGAATACGAGCGGTCATCACGAGTGGTGGTGGACGGGCGCTTCGCTTTGCCTGAGCTCCCACTCCTTCAACGCATGAAACGCCGCGATATTTGCCTGTCCCTCGTCCATTGCCCTCTGCATTTGGCCGCTTTGCATCATGTCGTAGCTTTCATAGATGGCATCCATCGTGCAGCCCTTGGGGCTGTTGCACGAACCCTGACTGGGCAGAGGAACCCAGGCGGCCAGTACGACTGTCCCTGCCACCAAGACTGCGCGGTTGATCAGCTTGCTCATCGTCAATGCCTCCACGCTCGGTCCGCGCATTGAACCTCGCAGGTTGCCGCGCGAGCCGTATCTATTCGTCGCCCTGAGTGAAGTATATGCCTATGTTCGATTTCACCATCTGCGGCGAATTCTCGCAGCTTACTGATCAAGAGCCCTCGATCGGAAGAACACTATCCCAGCTTTCCCTGCTGTCTTTCTTTTCGATCAGGATTTTGCGGAGCGCCATCGTCTTCAGCTACTCGTCTCCGCCCCGCAATGCCCAGAGCGCTGCGCCGACGGGGCTCCAGTCGGATAGCTCGCCGCGACGGCCTAATTCGCATGGGTAAGACGCTGCCGGAGCGGAAAACCGGCGAGCCGGGCACCTTCGATC
>NZ_JBFTLD010000477.1:0-2105 GCF_056396265.1 Allobosea sp. 05T422_2
GGTTTCTGATCGGGCATGGTGGCGCGCATCCAGCCAATCTGATGGGCGCTGATGCCCTTGGATGCGCCAGCCATTCGCTTCGGACCGAGATTGGTTGCATCGGCCAGGATGCCGGCCAGCATGGCAGAGACATTTCGTGGGGCATCGCCTGTGCGGACATGGGTGAAGTGATCGGCAAAGCCCGTCCAATCATGCACTTCCCTGAGGAGATCAGGAACTTCGACCAGCGGATACATCTCGCTGATCTCGGCGTTCAGTTATTCGGCTGCCGAGMCACTGAACCCGCTGAAAAGCTCGTCGATATCGGCTTCAAAGTCCCGCCAGAGAACCGGCAGGGTGCTAACGTCCTGCATCTCTTCGCGGTCGGCCGCTACTTTACCCCGTGGCAAAAGGGTGCGTGGGGAAGCCGTTCCCACCTCAAGTTCGCCCGCACGAAGCGATCCTTTATTTCACGCTGCGACGTAAGCCCTGAGAGCCGCGAGCCGCAGCTCAATCAGGACGAGACGGAAGGCCCGACCTAGTTTCCTGCCCCTCAGGACTCGCCGACGGGCTTCGGCCCGTCGGCAGCATGAACCCCGACTGAGAGAGAGGGAGAGAGAGAGAGAGAGAGAGAGAGAGAGAACGCCCGTCAGCGCCTCTCTCAGCCGTATGCCATCTAAGCGAAGAATGGAGCGATCCCGGCCTTGCTCTTTCGACCCCCACTCACCGCGGGCAACAACACCATTCAGTTAAAGAAGGMATTCTCGCTTGATGTGGCTCAGCTCGAGCTCGCTGTTGCCGAGCGTCACCGAAGACTGACGTGGCACCAGTCTCCCACCCTCGCGGCTTGCGAAAACGTAGAACGGCGTGTTTCCGACATATCCGCCGTAGCTGTTCTTGGCGTTGACCAGGCCGCACACCTTCAATACGTCCCCGCCGGCACTCTTCCGGGCGACGACGGAGCTAAAAACAGCCGAATACGGATCTTTCAAAGCAGACCTTACCGTGTCGAGCACGATCCGCTTCTCGTCCTCGCGCACGGGCGCAGGCGTTCTCGAAGGCGAAGTTGATGCGCCGCTCTCAACGAGTTCAGCAAATTTACCGATCCCGACCTGGGCCGTTGAGCCGTCCGACATTTTTGCCGACCCGCGTGCCGATACCAGATCGGCTTCCAACGACGCGGTGAGCGATGCTGACCGGCCGTCGCTGCATTGTGCGGTTGCTTGAATAATCCGGTCCTGACCTACCTTATAAGGCCCTTCGCAGCGCACCCCATTAGTATTTGCGAGCACCACATTGCCGGAGAACGCCGGCCCTTGCGCCATGCCCCGAAAGACTTCGCCCTTCGTCGTCTTCACCGTCACCGGCAGCGAGATATTTGGCACGCATGCCACTATCGCCGCGCCGAAGCCGGCAGCGACAATCAATCCATAGACCTTCACGATAGCCCAACCCCAAAAGCCAGCACCTCTCCGAGTGCACGCCTGACGTTAGGACGACCAGAGATTCCCTGTCTATCGCCTCGATGCTGTGAGGCACAGCATTAGCGCCGGAGCCTAGCACCAGGATCACGTTAGCGACGYAGCACTCCCGCTGAGCCCAGGGCGATTTACGACAAGAAACCCGCCGATGACAGATCGGCGGGCCCTAAGATAGAAAGCGCCTATTCGGCCCCCCTTCGCGCATCGCGGTCCATCGCGGCGTTGCCCTATCGGCCTTTTTGCCTCAACCGCGATCACCGAGCATCACGCGCAGGTCGATCTCCCTCTTCTTGGCMGTGGTCTCGTAGGCGTCGGCGCGGTCGTGGTCGCCCTGCGAGCGCGCCCATCGCGCAGATAGAGCGAGCCAACTCGACTTCAAACACGACGATCGAGCCTTCGGAGCGCGGCTGAACGCTTCGGCTCAGGGTCGAGGCTCAGTTCCACCCGCCGGATCCGGGTCATCAAAGGGGTGGTCGTCGCGTTCTGCGTCTCCCTCCCCCTCGTCGCCGCCACCGGTCGGCATCGCCTCGGCCAGGAGCGTGTCCTTGCTCAGCAGGCCGGCATCCTCGAGCTTTTCGAGATCGGGCAGGTCGCGCAGGCTGGCGAGACCGAAGACCGACAGGAATGTGTCGGTCGTCACATAGG
>NZ_JBFTLD010000478.1:0-2100 GCF_056396265.1 Allobosea sp. 05T422_2
ATCCTGCTCGGCGTCGCAATCATCGCAATCTCCTGGCTGCTCGCCGTGGTGATCCGCCTGTCTCTGTCGCGTTCGCGCGAGTATCTGGCCGATGCCGGGGCGGTCGAACTGACCAAGAATCCGGACGCGATGATCTCCGCGCTGCTCAAGATCGCCGGGCGCGCCGATATCGACGGAGTGCCGTCGGGCGTCATGGACATGTGCTTCGAGAACGATCCCGACGATTTCGCCGACCTGTTCTCGACACATCCCTCGATCACCAAACGCGTGCAGGCACTCGTCGAGACGGCAGGCGGCCGGATGCCGGCGATGCCGCCGCATCCGCCCAGGATGTCAGAGCGTCAGGATCTGCCGACCATGGTCGGGACGGCGCGCGGTCCGTGGGGCGCCAGGCCGCAGGACTGACCCGCGGCAGCCTCGTGCTCAAGGCATCGGTCCGACAAGTGGATTGCAGTCCTTTGGAAAGCCGGTGCACACACAGAAGGTTGGTTCACCGGACCGGATACAGGATCCGGCCCCATGATCTAACACCCATCCCGGGCCCAGCGGAGGGCCTCCCCCAGCCGATCATCTCCCCAGAACAATTCGCCATCGCCAGTGACGAAGGCCGGAGCGCCGAAGATCCCGAGCGATTTCGCGAGTTCGGTCTCGGCCTTCAGCCTGCCCTTGACCTCCTCGCTTCGCGAGGCCGAGAACGCGGAGCCGGGATCCGCGCCAGCCTCCTTCAGCGCCGCGACCAGTACGGCTTCCTCGGCAATGTTTCGTCCCTCGCAGAACGCAGCCCTGAACAGCGCCTTCGAGAAGGCGGGCATCCAGCCCGCCTCGCGCCCTGCGAGCGCGACGCGCGCCGCGACGAGGGAATTCTGCGGAAACGGGTTGGGCCGGACAAGCTTGATGCCGGCACGGGCGGTCTGGCGCTCGAGATCGCGCCACATATAGCGGCCCTTGTTCGGGAACAGGTTGAAAGGTGACGTCGTCCAGCCCTGGCCGGCAAAGATCGGTCCAAGCAGGAAGGGCCGCCAACGCAGCGCCACTCCCGCTTCGTCTGCCACGGCTTCAGCCCGCAAGGCACTCAGAAAGGAATAGGGTGACGCGAACTCGTACCAGAAGTCGAGGACGGGACGATTCGGCATTCAGCCTCCAGGTCGGTCATCGGTTTGAGTCGCGCTCGGGAAGCTTCGACCTGTCGCGGCGCGACTGCAAGCACGCAGGACGCGTGTTGCACAATCGGCATCGTTGATACCGACCCATCACGGGATGACGTTTGATCGATCAGAAGGTTCCGATTGCGTCGTCCCGAGGGCTGCGATAGTGCGCCATTGAGCCGAAAACAGGGCCATCCACAGTCGAAGCGTCCCCGGCATGGAAACATGCCGTCAGAGCAGGAAGATCATCGATGTCCGACAAGCGCGTGAAGAAGGTCGTGCTCGCCTATTCCGGCGGCCTTGACACCTCGATCATCCTGAAATGGCTGCAAACCACCTATGAATGCGAGGTGGTGACCTTCACCGCCGATCTCGGCCAGGGCGAGGAGCTGGAGCCCGCTCGCCAGAAGGCGCTGCTGCTCGGCATCAAGCCCGAGAACATCCATATCGAGGACCTGCGCGAGGAATTCGTCCGCGACTACGTCTTCCCGATGTTMCGGGCCAATGCCGCCTATGAAGGCGTCTACCTGCTCGGCACCTCGATCGCTCGCCCGCTGATCGGCAAGAAGCTGATCGAGATCGCCGAGAGGGTCGGCGCGGACGCCATCTCTCATGGCGCAACCGGCAAGGGCAACGACCAGGTCCGCTTCGAACTCACCGCCTATGCGCTGAAGCCCGATGTCGTGGTGATCGCGCCCTGGCGCGAATGGGACCTGCGTTCGCGCGAGCAGCTCATCGCCTTCGCCGAACAGCACCAGATCCCGATCGCCAAGGACAAGCGCGGCGAAGCGCCCTTCTCGGTCGACGCCAACCTGCTGCACGCCTCCTCGGAAGGAAAGGTGCTGGAGGACCCGGCGCAGGAAGTGCCGGATTACGTCTACTCGCGCACGATCTCGCCCGAGGATGCGCCGGACAAGCCGACCTATATCACCATCGACTTCGCCAAGGGTGATGC
>NZ_JBFTLD010000479.1:0-2098 GCF_056396265.1 Allobosea sp. 05T422_2
ACCAGCCTCAGTCCGCCCAGATCAGCGCCACGAAGATCAGCCCCCTCGAAGCGCGAGCCGGTCAGCGCCGCATCCATCAGACTGCAATCCTCGAAGACAGCATCCCGGAAATCGCATTTCCTCAGGTCCGAGTGGCTGAAATCGATTTTCCTGAGCGTGGTCTTGCGGAAGCTGAACGACGGAAGCTTCGCGCTGACGAGCAGGACCTCCTCGAACCGGCAGTCCAATGCCCTTGCTTCGGACAAATCCGCGCCAGTCAATTTGCAGCCCGCGAAGGACGCCGAGACCAGTGTCGTCCGGCGCAGAACGGCGTTGTTGAAATCTCCCGACTGAACCCGGCCGTCCGATAGATCGGCCCCCATGAAATCTGCGAAGGCCGCCCGACAGCCGAGCCATCGCACCCGCTCGAGTTTCGTACCTCTCAGCTTCGCGCGCTTGAGGCTGCACCGTTCGAAGAGCCAACCCGACAGATCGAGCCCCGACAGGTCCGCCTCATCAAGATCGCACGCGATCACATGGTGCGGTATGCGCAGCTCAGAGAGAGCTGCCACATCGGCTCGCTGCAGGGTCCGCTCCGCGACGGTCTGAAAGGGATCATCAGGCATGCGCTCCCGTAGCAACTGGCCGGCGGATGATCAATTTCAGCACCTTCGTGGGCCGTCGCACTCCCTTGCTTCTGGGGTCGCCGCCCTCCCCGATAGTGATGCTCGCGAGCCAGACAGAACATCCGGCGACGGCGAATTGTTTACCCAGGGGCAGTAGAGAGCAGCAGCATCTCGAACCGGACAGCCTCTGCAGTCAGATCATCGTGAACCTCGTACCAACGGCCATTCTGTTTCTGTTCGCAGCAACCTTCTGCGCCGTCTGGCTGGCCGAGCGCCGAAGCTGGTATCTGCTCCATTTTGCGCAGGCGTTCCTGGCCTTTGGCCTTGGGATGCTCGTCCAGACAACACGGACTCCAGCCGATTTCGGGTTGAACACGATGCTGTACGGAATGCTCTATGTTTCCGGCACGCTGGGCTTCGTGACTGGCGTGATGGTGCGCTCCGGCCGGCGCCCTTCTCGCTGGTTCCTCACCATCTGGTTTGCCGCAGTGATGGGCGCGCTCGGCTATTTCTATTACATTGACCGCAACCTCATCGTGCGCATCCATATCGTGAGCTTCGGCCTCGGCGGCATCATCGTCTCAGCCGCCTGGATCATGCGGTCGCTTGCTCGGGGAAGCGCGACCGACAGGATAATCTTCTGGCTGGTTCTGGTGTTTGGCCTGCATTTCTTCCTGCGTACGCTGCTGACGAGCGAATTGGCCGCGGCAACATCCGCTTCGGGGTTCCTGCAGTCCGGATTCTGGACCTGGGTGCAATTCAGTGCCTCGGTCTTCGGGGTCGGGATGGGCCTTGGGCTGCTCCTCGTCATAGGGCTGGATGTGACGGCCCGGCTGCGCAAGGAGCGCGATACCGATCCGCTCACGGGGGCGTTGAACCGGCGCGGCCTGCAAGGCCGGTTTCAATCTCTGGGCGCGGCGCGTCATCCATTGGTGCTCAGCGTCGTCGCCTGCGATATCGATCATTTCAAGAGCATCAACGACGCCTATGGCCACGCGGCCGGGGACGCCGTGCTGATCGCGATTGCAGCCTCCATCCGGAGCGCCGTTCGCAGCAACGATGCCGTCGGTCGCGTCGGAGGCGAAGAATTCGTCATCTTGCTCAAAGATACGACCGCAGAACAAGCCTTCCATTTCGCGGAACGCCTGCGGGGCGAAATCGCCAGGATCTCGTTTCCCAGGCTGCCGCCCGATCGGACGGTGACCTGCAGTTTCGGCATTGCCGAGCTTCGCCGTGGCGAGACGCTCGCACATGCGATCGGCCGCGCGGATCAGGCTCTGTACGCAGCCAAGAACGCCGGACGGAACCGTACGCGCACGGCCACGACGTTAGTGCCGGCGCGATCCTAGCTGTTTGATCCCGGGCTTTGATGGTGCAGTCTTTTCGCGTGAGTGGAAGGAGGCGCTATGGGCCAGGTTCACCATGGGAGCGCCACGACGACAGAGGCGGTTCGTCGAGCGATACAGCATAGTCAAGAGAGCCTGAGGGCTCTG
>NZ_JBFTLD010000480.1:0-2072 GCF_056396265.1 Allobosea sp. 05T422_2
AGACTTCGTTGCCGCCTACAATTTCGGCCGCCGGCTGAAGACCCTTAGGGGGCTCACACCCTACGAGTTCATCTGCAAATGCTGGACTTCAGAGCCAGAACGATTCAGGCTCGATCCAATCCATCAAATGCCGGGACTGAACATCTAGATCATCGGACCGGATATCATATCCAGTCCGACGGTCTAACCACCTGTGTTTGCATCGGCTTTCCCGAAAACCGCACTCCACTTTTCGGAGCGATGCCAAGCAAGGTCAGGACGTGGCCACGCCGCGTTCGAGCTGCGGGAGGAGATCCCAGATCCGCCGGTTCAGAGCATAGAGTTCCTGCGTCGCCGCCGCGATCTCGTCGAGCCGAGCCTGGTCGACGGGGCGGCGGGTGCCGAAACGCAGCCTGCCCCGGGCCTCCTCCAGTTTCATGCTCTGTGTGTGTGTGATCGCCCCGCTCGCGTCGACGACGAAGGTGGCGTGGTTGAGATCGTTGCGCAGCCGCGTTGCCGCAGAAAAGGCCTCGACAACCGCGTCAAGCTCGGCGCGCAGCCCCTTGTCCRTGATCCGGACCTTGGCGAGGCGCTGCGCCAGGTCGAGGCGCGCCCGCGTCGTGTTGAGCGTGGAAAAGACGATCGCTGCAGCCGCCTCGTCGGTGTCCAGCAGCAGCATCAGCACATAGATGAACATGCTCTCATTGTTGGACCAGGCGAAATTGAGATCGCCTATCAACGACAGAAAGGCTACCCTTTGCTCGGCCGAGCGTTGCGCGGCCAGCTCCAGCGCGATGAAATCAGGACGGGGCGGCAGCGTAGATGGCCCGTTCCGGTTGTGCCTAAGCATGTCGTCCACCGTTCCTGAAGGCTCCGATACGGCAGAGCCAGCATGTTCGATCTTCTGAGAGCCCGACCAGCGCGCAAGGCTGCCTTCTCCGTCCTCGAGCCGTTCGTTCTGAAGACTTCCGCGAATGGCGCCGGCCTGCAAGCGGGCGACTGGCTCCAGCCGCAGATTCTCGGTTTCCTTGCGACCCTGGTCACGCTGATCGTCGAACGCAAATGCGGCGAGCTGCGAACGCACGCGCTCGCCTCGGCCCAGTCATCGGTGCTGAATGCTCTCACCGGGATCGGCCCGGAACTTGTGGGCGAGGAAATCTGTCTTCTGAGCAGCCGCCGAGACCCGGCCTTCACCGCAGGGTCGATGGGAGCGCTCGCCTTTCTGGAAGCCTTGGACGCCACCCGGCCATCGGCGGGCGAACTGGTAGGAATGGAGCCGCTCGGCACAGCTTCCAGCGAAGCCGGAAGCAGAACGCTGGACGAGCTCTGGCACGACCATGTCGAACGTCATATGCGCAGAGGTCAGTTCTTGGCCTGAGAGACCGGCATGCCGAAACCGCTGAAGCTCGCAGCTCGGACCCGCGGCTGCGCCGGCTCGTCGTCAAGCAAGCCGAGTTCAAGTTGAACTTCCGTCAACGCCTCGCCGGCCTCTTCCAGCCGCTCCGGCCGGGTTGCAAGGAGCCGCCGCAACGCCTGAATGAACAAGGTGTCCGTTTCCGCGGTTGCGATGCCTTCCAGCGCTGCCATGAAGCGTTCAAAACGCGCGACGCAACTCGCGCTGCCTGGGCCGCCATCGACCTGGCAGTCCAGGAACTCGCAGCGCATGACCATGTCGCCATGCTGCCATGGTGCGTAGCAGGCCACCTCCAGCGGAGAAACCGCGAGGCCGCCGGCAATCTTCTGCTTCAGATGCCAGGCCGTTCGGACGGAAACTCCCAGCGTTTGCGCCAGCCTTTGCGACCCCATCTTCTGCCGGGTCGCCGTCAGCAGGTAGAGGGCCTGGAGCCAGACATGCAGAGGCACATGGCTGTTGTGAAAGATCGTGCCGTTCCTGATCGTGAACGGCTTCCGGCAGGAATAGCATTTCCACGCGCCAATCGGGGTGCTCAGGCCGTTGAGCCGCCCCAGCCGGGCAGCCTCGCCGCAATGCGGGCAAACCGGTCCGGAAGGCCAGACCATTCGTTCGAGCGACAAATGGACGACGCGCTCGTTCTGCAAGCGGATGGCGTTCGGCATGGCGCAACCTCCAACCC
>NZ_JBFTLD010000481.1:0-2045 GCF_056396265.1 Allobosea sp. 05T422_2
CTGCTGGGCTGCAGCGGCTCCCCGCAACCCCGGGGCGTCGCCCGCGACCTGACACAGGGGACGGCGCAGTGTTCCAAGCACAAATGGGGCACTTCGGAGATGGCCGAGTGCCTCGATCGCGCGACCGGCAACCAGTCCGCAACGGCCCCCGAGGCCAAGGCGGGCCGCAGCGGCTGAGATCGGGGCGTCGCAGGCTCAAGCCCGCGTTTCGCCCGCTGCCTTACGACGCCGGTCGTGGCGGCGGGCCGCCAGCGACGACAGGCTCTGCACCTGGAAAGCGCACGACGTTGGAGTGCGTGCTGCTGCGTTGAGCGCGGGCAACCGCTTCGAGGAGCAACTCGACGGCGCGCCGAAGTCGGTCATCCTCGGGGTTGTCCCCGTCCAGCGTCAGGAAGGCGTTGATCAGATAGGCCCGGGCCAGTGGGTAATTGGTGCTCATGGCCGCCTCCCTTGCAGCGAGAGGGTCGCGCCAAAGGACGAGCGTTTTGTAAATGGGACCGCTCGCATTTGAGCGATTGCCCGGCAAGGAACGCTCTCGATGCCGGGCCGCGCCGAACGGAGAATGCATGGCGCGACGGTCGGGACCTGACCCGGCGCGCCTCTCGCGGCGCGGGAGCGCTCAATCGACCTTGGTGACCGGTGCCGGCTGCCACGCGCCGCGCTTCACCACGTCCTTCGGGACATAGGTTCGGAAGGTCAGCGAGAACGGCTTGCTGTCGGGGGCCGGAAGCCAGTTCGAGTCCGGAACACCGGCGACGGGCTTGGGGCCGATCCCGATCTTCAGCGAACCGTCTGGCTCCTTCGCTAGGCTTGAATTGGTGTTGAAGTTGAAGCGATTGAGCGGGTTTGCCACCACGCGGTAATCCGGCACGCCGACCAGGATCACCGACCAATAGGCATCKACCACGGATTGCGGAAGCTTGTCGGCGGGGAAGTGCATGACATAACTGTTGCTGCCGTTGAGCGGCTTCTCGTCGGCATCGCGGGTGGCGATCAGGTAGACCGCTTCATCTGGTGTGTTGGCCCAGATGCCGGCAAAATTGACCGAGGTACGCAGCCAGAAATCCTTGCCGTAATTGCCCGCCTGGCCGGCGCCGATCCAGTGATTGCTATAGGGCGCGCTCCTGGTCAGGGCGTATTCCTGGAAGGCGGGAATGACCTTGCGCAGCTGCGTGTCGATGGCGGCGCGCGCCTCCTTGCCGGATGCGGCATAGGCTGCGACGACCCGGACCTTCTGCTGCATCTCGGCGGCGTTCGGCGCGACATCGAGCGCGCTTGCGAGCCTGGCATCGACATTGTCGAAGATCTCGACGCCGATCAGGTCCTTGTTCTCGAACAGGGGCATGGCCGGCGGCGGCTGGATCACCGGCTTGCCGAGGGACCTGACCTTGAACTGGCGCTGAAGCTTCACGGCCCCTTCGGGATCGCCCTTGAGCTCGACCCGCGCCAGCATCTTGGCCTTGCCGGAATGCAGCTCGATGCGCCCCGCACCGGCCGGAATCTTCGCCGTCGAGCCGGGTTTGACCAGCGCAAACGTGCCGAAGGGTTTTGAGGGGAAGGAGCGCTCGTTGATGTTGACGATCACCTCGCCCCATTCATCGAGAATCTCGGCGGTGTAGTAGCGTCCCTTGACCTCGGGCACCTCGAGCAGGACGGGCGTCTTGTCGTCGACGGCGAACCAGGCCTCGAGATAGGCGACGTCGAAATTGGGATTGACGAAATCGGCGGAGCCCAGCGGGTTATACTTGATCGCGTTATAGGCGAAGCCCGGCCCCTTCCGGTCGAGATGTTCCTGCCGGATCACGAAGGCCCGGCCGAGCAGATAGACATAGGCGTCCGCGATCGTCTTCTCGTCCGGCTCCGCCGTGCGCGCCGGGGCTTGCGCGAGGCCCGGCCCGTTCAGCAGGGGGCTGAACGCCAGGAAGGCGAGCAGCGTCGCCACATGTCTGCGGTGCAGGGTCATTGGCGCGCCCTTCGAGGCTTCGTGATCACTCAGGCCGTCCATCGCGCCAAACGATCGGCACGGGGCCGGCAGCGACGGTGAC
>NZ_JBFTLD010000482.1:0-2035 GCF_056396265.1 Allobosea sp. 05T422_2
GTGAGGAGGGTGATGCTCTCGATGATACAACTGATTGCAGCCTATTCGGACGCAGTGATCCTGATCATTTGCGGATTGTCCACTGCGGTACTGGGAGTATTGCTCGCCTCCATTGCCCGTCGCCTATGGTTTGCCCGGCCTCGGGACGCTGCCGACGAGCCCAACAAGCTCGCCGAGGTCGTTCATGGCAGTCTGCTGGCGTTCTCGGTTTTCGTGCTCGCCCTGATGCTTGCGGATGTCCGTGTAAATCTGGCGCGGGCTGATGACGCGGTTTCGCGTGAGGGCTCCTATATCGCGCGCCTCGATCGGGATCTGGCGAGTCTCGACGGGAGCGAGCCCGAGGCGGCGCGGAAGGCGCTGCGAGACTATGTCGGTGCCGTGACCCGCGATGAGTGGCATTCCCTCTCGACCGAGGATGCCGGGCTTTCTGCGACCGCTGATCGTGCGCTCGCTGCGTTGGTCCTGCAGGTGCGCAAGGTTGCGGCGGAGTATCGGGATTCGGCCTCCTCGCTGCGCGGATTGCTGGACAGGCTGGAGGAATATCGCCAGGGGCGGCTCGAAACGGCGACCAAGAGCGTGCCGGGGATTTTCTGGTGGATGATCCTGATCTTTCTGCTCGGCGCGATGCTGATGAACGGCCGCTTTTACCTGAACCCTGCCGCTCTTGCCCTGATCGCGGCGCATATGGGCGCAATCGGCATGGTGCTCGGCCTCATCATCATCATGGACGAACCGTTCAGAGGCGAAACGAGCATTTCATCGGCGCGGGTGAGCCAGGCCATCAAGAGCCCGCAATAGGCGAGGCGCTCCCAGGCGGAGCTGGACGCGCGTCTCGCAAGGCAGGCACGCCATTCCCCCAGGTACAGATCGACTGGCGTCTCCAGCTGTGGTGCATTGCGCCGGGGCTCAAAGGGAGGAGCGCGTCATGGCTACCTACGTCGTCCTCGCGAACTTCACCGATCAAGGCATCCGTAACGTCAATGACAGCGTCAAACGCCTGGAAGCATTCCGGGAGATGGCGAAATCCAAGGGGATCACCGTCAAGGACGCCTATTACACGCTCGGCAAGTATGACGTCCTCGTCACCGTGGATGCTCCCGACGAGATGAGCGCCACTGCGCTCAGTCTTGCCGTTGCCAAGCTCGGTAACATCCGCAACCAGACGATGCGGGCTTTCACCCCGGCCGAGATGACCACCATCCTCGGCAAGGTCTAAGGAGGCCGGAGCGCGGCGCGTCGTCAGGTCGCGCTGCGCTTCCGTTTCAGGGGAATCCTTCGCTTCTTTCGCGTGGTTTCCCCTGGCGGGGGCGGCTTGCCCGCACTCTCGTCATGGGGTGCGACAGCGCTGGCCACGCCCTCCAGCTCGCGCAGCAAGGCCTGCAGAGTCGCGAGTTTCTCGTCGCCAAAGCGGCTGGTGATGTCGCGGTAGATCGCTTCCGAGACCGGCGTCACCGTTTCGATCAAACTGGCGCCGGCCGGGCTGATCGAGATGATGGCGCGACGCAGATCACGCTGATCGGCCCCTCGCGTGATGAGGTGTCTGGCCTCGAGGTCGACGAGGATCCGCGACAGGCTCGGCGCGAGCAGGAACGTTGCGCGCGCGAGATCGGTCACCTCCAGGCTGGGCACCGAGTTCAGCGCCCGCAGCACCCGCCATTGCTGCTCCGTGATTTCATATTGCCGCAGCGACGGCCGAAAGCAGCGCATGACCGCTTCGCGCGCCCGCAGCAGGGACATCGGCAGGGATTTCGAGAAATGGCGAAGATGGACACGCGTCCCACCTTGCGAGGACTCATCGGGGGGTGGAGCGGGGCTTCTCAAACGTGGTCCCTTCCGGGGCGGTGCGCAGGATCAGAGCAATGCCACCATTCTAGCGGTTCGCGCCGGTAATCGCTTGCTCAAATTAATTTAACACGTTAATTTAATTTCGAACACGAGGCGGGTGCGCGGATGCCGCATATCATCGTCGAATATTCAGCCAATCTTGAGCCGGCGCTGTCGCTCCGCCGGCTGGTCGACGAATTGCACCATACAG
>NZ_JBFTLD010000483.1:0-2028 GCF_056396265.1 Allobosea sp. 05T422_2
GGCCATGGCCATCGCCCCAGAGTCGCAGGTTGACGACATCGAGCGCCTCGAGCCCGAGATTGCGCAGATTGTCGTGCACGGCCTGCCGCAACGCGTCCGGCGAGGTCGCGGGAAGCCAGGATCCGTCAGCGCCGCGCCGGGCGCCGATCTTGGTGACGATGACGAGATCGTCGGGATAGGGCGACAGCGCCTCGCGGATCAGCTGGTTGGTGACATGCGGGCCGTAGTAATCGCTCGTGTCGATATGGTCGACGCCGCAGGCAATCACCTCGCGCAACACCGCGAGCGCCGCATCCCGGTCCTTCGGCGGGCCGAATACGCCAGGCCCGGCGAGCTGCATGGCACCGTAGCCGAGCCTTTTCACCTGGCGGGTGCCGAGGCGCCAGGTCGGGGATGGGCTCCTGCCAGGCATGGTCGCTCTCCTGTCGATGAAGGCACGAGACAGCGACTGGATGACCGCCGGATCAGAGCGCACGATCGGCGCCGGCCAGGCGGAATTCCATGCATTGCAGATCCATCTCGAAGACCTCAAGGCGCCCGACATTGTTGCGCGTGCCAAGGGTTTTGGCGAGGGCGATCATCTGGGGAAGGTCCGGGCACGGCTTGAGCCTCGATCCCAGGCCAGGCTTCAAGGTCATCGCGGCAATCTCCTGCGCGCAATCCCAAAGATCAGGACAGCGGCGACGATCGCGGCGGCGAGGTTGTAGGCCATCCCGCCGACGAAGGCAGAGGCGTAGAGCTGGGCTTGCCCTCCTGCGTCGATGCCGGCGGCAAGCGCCGCACCGAAGAGGATGCCGACGACGGCCACTCCCAGCGCCGCACCGACTTGCTGCAGCGTTGCGACGACGCCAGAGGCCATGCCTGCCTGTCCCTCCCCCACAAAACCGAGGACGAGGTTGAGCAGCGGCGTCATGATGAGGCCCTGGGCCGCGCCGACCACGATCAAGGCCGGGATCAGATGCGCGACCACGAGCCCTGCTCCGGCAAGCCAGACCTGCGCGATCAGAATGCCGAGCGACACGGCATAGAGAAGTGCGCCTGCGGCAATTGCGGCTGTGCCAAGGCGCGCGACGAGACGGGGCGCCGCCATGGAGGCGATGACGAACCCGATGCTGCAGGGGACGAAACTGAGACCCGCCTCGAAAGGACTGAGACCGAACCCGGTCTGCGCCAGGAGAGCAAAGCATAGAAAGAACGAGGACGATGTMGAATAGATCAGGACGACCAACAGACCGCCGTGGGCAAAGCACGATTGACGCATGAGCTTCATATCGACGAGAGGCTCGCCGCCCGCCCGGCGCCGGCTCTCCTGCTGCCCGTAGAACGCAGCGATCAGGACGGCGGCCCCTGCCAGCGATGCAAGGGTCCAAAGCGGCCAGCCCTGCGCCGGCCCTTCGATCAGTGGCACGAGCAAGAGCGTCAGCCCCAGGCTCACGAGGGCCACGCCGGACCAGTCGAGGCTCGGACGCTCCGGCGCGTAGGTCTCGGGAATGAACGGCGCCATCAGGATGGCGATGACACCGACGGGAACATTGATGAGGAAGATCATGCGCCAACCGAGACCGAACAGGTTCGCCTCGACGAGAAAGCCGCCGACCACCTGGCCCGCGATGGCGGCAAGGCCCAAGGTCATGCCGAGCAGTCCAAAGGCGCGACGAGCGTCGTCAGCAGAGAAACTTACCCGGATCGAGGCATAGACCTGCGGAAACAGGAGTGCTGCCGCCAATCCCTGCACCACGCGCGCAGCGATGAGGATCTCGATCGTCGGCGCCAATCCGCAGAGCGCCGAGGCGAGCGTGAAACCGGCAATTCCGACGACGAAGAGCCGCCGGCGGCCGTGAATGTCGCCGAGCCGCCCACCGGTGATCAACAGCACCCCGAAGCCAAGTTCATAGCCCGCGACGATGAAGCCGATCTGTGACAGGCGGGCGCCGAGGCTGGCCTGCATGGCCGGGATCGCGACATTGACCACGAACAGATCGAAGATCGTCACGAATCCCGCCAGAAGCAGAACGGACAAACCGAGCC
>NZ_JBFTLD010000484.1:0-2017 GCF_056396265.1 Allobosea sp. 05T422_2
GCGTCATCCTCAGCCTCGCCGCGCCACAGCAAAGCGGCGCAGCGTAGATGATCCCGGGAAACGGTCCCCTATTGGACGCCGATCACCAGGATTGGCGGAGACTCATTGCACCCCGATTTTCTCCCCTGGGCCTACCCTGCCGCCCCAAGCCTCAAGCCGTAGCCGGAGCACGACGCTTACAAACCTGCGGGCGAATGGCTGTAAACTCGCCCTTAACCTCGATCGGTCATTTCGCTGGACTAGTAGTGAGTTAGCGCGGGCTGCACCTGCTGCGGCGCAGGAAAGCAGATCTATGCGGCTGATCGTCGGCACAATCATCGTCCTTGTCTGCGTCTTCGGCGGCTATGCGGCGATGGGCGGCAAACTCCTCGTCCTTTGGCAGCCGTTCGAATTTGTTATCATCCTCGGTGCAGCGGTCGGTGCCTTCATCATCGGCAACACCGCGCCGGTGCTCAAGGCCGTGCCCGCCATGTTCGGCACGCTCATGAAGGGCTCCAAGTACAAGCCGGAAGCCTATGTCGAACTGCTGGCGATGCAGTATTCMTTGTACAAGCTTGCGAAGCAGAAGGGCCTGCTCGCGGTCGARCAGCACATTGAAGATCCGAGCGAGTCGACGCTGTTCAACGCCTTCCCGACTTTTGCAGCGAACCATCATGCGGTCGAGTTCGTCTGCGACTACATGCGCATGTTGACGATGGGTGCCGACAACGTCCACGAGATGGACGCTCTCATGGACGAGGAACTGGAAACGCACCACCAGGAGCAGGAGCGCATCGTTGCGGCCATGCAGTMGATCGCCGACGGGACACCAGCGCTCGGCATCGTCGCCGCCGTTCTCGGCGTGATCAAGACGATGGGGTCGATCACCGAGCCGCCGGAGGTGCTGGGACATCTGATCGGCGGCGCGCTCGTAGGCACCTTCTTCGGCGTCTTCGTCGCCTACGGCTTCTTCGGGCCCATGGCGCAGTCGCTCAGGAGCATCTTCGAGGCGGAATCCAAGTACTACCTTTCACTCAAGGCGGGCCTCCTCGCCCATATCAGCGGCCAGCCGCCGGTGATGGCGGTAGAATTTGCTCGCAAGGCTCTGATGAGCGACGTCCGCCCGACCTTCAGCGAAGTGGAAGCGGCAACCGCCGATCTGCCCGCCAACATCTGACCCAATCTCCAGTAGGGACTCGATGGCCAAGCCCGCCCAGCCGATTATCATCAAGAAGGTCAAGAAGGCCGCTCATGCGCACCATGGCGGGGCCTGGAAGATCGCCTATGCGGACTTCGTGACCGCCATGATGGCGTTCTTTCTGCTGATGTGGCTGATCAGCATGACGACGCAGGAGCAGAAGATCGGCCTGGCGGAATACTTCACGCCGGGGGCTGTGAGTGCGAGCACCAGTGGCGCTGGCGGCGTCCTGATGGGTACCGCCCTGGACAAGTCGGGCAACAGGTCGTCGGCGCCCCGCGACGCGGCGAGGGGCATCACGGAGCAGGAGGACGGAGCGCGCCGGACCAGCTCGGGCCGCGCCAGCGACCGCGAAGTCAGCCGCCCGGCCGCCGGCGCGCAGGCCCAGCACAGCGCCGTAGCCAGCCTCCGGCAGGCGCTCCAGAACATGCCCGAAATAGCCGAGCTGTCGCGCAACATCGTGATCGAGCCGACCAAGGAGGGCTTGAACGTTTCCCTCGCGGACGAGCTCGGCCGGTCCATGTTCCCCGAGGGCTCGGTCGACCCCCACGAGCGCACCCGTCGCGTGCTGGTGGCGCTCGCGCCCACCCTGCGCGGACTGCCCAACCAACTGTCTGTCACGGGCCACACGGCCGCCGCGCGCCCGGGCTCGGTGCGGGCCGTCGATTCCTGGAGCCTCTCCGCCGGGCGCGCGCTCGCCGTGCGCGGGATCCTGTCGGGTGCCGGGCTCCCCAACGACCGCTTCGCTTCCGTGGTGGGACGCGCCGACACCGAGCCGGTCTTCCCCGACAATCCCTACATCGCGCCGAACCAACGGGTGACGATCACGCTGCTCAGTGC
>NZ_JBFTLD010000485.1:0-2004 GCF_056396265.1 Allobosea sp. 05T422_2
CTCACACGGTCTGTGGCGGCGCAGGCCATGGCACCTCGCTGCCGCGTAGAATTTCCCAGGCCCGCGCCATTCTCAACACGCCGAGATCGTCGAACCGCCGCCCGGTGATCTGCAAGCCGATCGGCAACCCCTCGGGAGTAAGCCCGGCATGGACCGAGACCGCCGGCTGATCCGACATGTTCGCTGAGACCGTKAACGCGATGTGCTCGAAGGGCCGCTCAGGGTCGTGGATGGGCGAGGCCAGCTCAGCCGCATAGGCCGGCACAGGGGAAACCGGCGACAGCACGAAATCGAACGGTGCACAGGCTTTCAGCGCCGCATCGCGCATCGCCAGCATCTGGCTCATCCCGCGATAGACTCTTTCGCCACTCAGATTCCGGCCGCCCTCGGCCCAGGCGTAGATATAGGGCAGAACCCGTCCCTGCCTGGCATCCGACAGGCCGCCAATGTCGACCCAGGCGCGCTGCCGCCAGAAATCATCAAGCCCGTCCAGCATTTCGCGGGTCAGGAAGGGCGCAACCGGCTCGACAATCGCGCCAGCCGCCACAAAGGCCCTGGCCGCCGCCTCGATCGCAGCCCGGGTATGCGGCTCGACGGCAAGCCCGACTCCGGCATCGACCTGGAGCCCCAGCCGCAAGCCCTTGACGTCAAACTCCAGCGCCAGCCAGTCGATCTCCTGTGGCGGCAGGCTCATGCCATCGCGCCTGTCCGGCCGGGACAGTTCCCGCATCATCAGCGCCGCATCCGCGACCGAGCGGGTCATCGGCCCGGCGACGCGGCCGTAATAGGTCGGGTCGATCGGCACGCGGCCAAAGCTCGGCTTGAGGCCGACCAAGCCGCACCAGCCGGCCGGCAGGCGGATCGAGCCACCGATATCGGTGCCGACATGAAGCGGCCCATAGCCCGCAGCTCCCGCCGCACCCGCCCCAGCCGAGGAGCCGCCAGGATTCTTGGTCAGGTCCCAGGGGTTGCAGGCGAGTTCGTGAAAGCTCGACAAACCCGAGGAGAGCATGCCGTAATCCGGCATCGTCGTCTTGGCGAGGATGACGCAGCCGGCCTCCCTCAACCGCGCCGCCGGCGGTGCGTCCGCCGATGCCGGCTCGAGATCGCGCGCGGCCGTGCCGAGCGGCACCGGCACGCCCTTGGTCGCGATGTTCTCCTTGATCGTGCCGGGCACCCCGTCGAGAGCCAGCGCCTCCCCCTTCAGCCAGCGCATCTCGGAGGCCTTCGCCATCGCTCGCGCCGCGGCGGGATCATAGGCATAGAGCGCCTTGAGCTGCGGCTCCCATGCGGTAATCCGTGCGATCACCGCCTCGGTCGCCTCGACCGGCGAGAATGTCCGTGCGGCATAGCCGGCGAGAAGCTCCGTCGCGCTCAGATCGGCAAGATCGGTCATCGTCTCATCCTCATCGTCACTCAGCGGCTTCGGCGCAGGCGCGGGTCGATGGCATCGCGCAGGCCGTCGCCGAGCAGATTGAAGCCGAGCACCGCGATGGCAATCGCCGCGCCGGGAAAGATAGCGAGCCATGGCTGCACCGCCATGAAGGTCYGCGCCTCGTTCAGCATGCGTCCCCAGGACGGATTCGGCGGCTGCGTGCCGAGCCCGAGATAGGACAGCCCCGCCTCCGCCAGGATCGCCAGTGCGAACTGGATCGTCGCCTGTACGACGATGACGCCAGCAACATTCGGCAGGACATGGCGGACGCTGATCTGCACATTGTCGAGCCCGGCCGCCCGCGCCGCCTGGATATAATCCCGCGTCCAGACCTGAATCGCCACCCCGCGCGCCAGGCGCGCGAAATAAGGCAGGTTCAGGATGCCGATCGCGACGATGGCGTTGAGCATGCCCGGCCCGGCGATCGCCGTGATCATGATCGCCGTCAGCACCGCCGGGAAGGCATGGGTGAAGTCGGCCGTGCGCATGATCAGGTTGTCGAGGAAGCCGTCGCGCCGGATCGCCGCCAGCAGACCGAGCGTTGTGCCGAGCACCAGACCGAACCCGAC
>NZ_JBFTLD010000486.1:0-1993 GCF_056396265.1 Allobosea sp. 05T422_2
CAACTGCATCTCCGGGTCACCGAAGGCGATCTGCTCGCAGCGCCGCGGCTGGATTTGCATCGCGACCGCGATCATGTCGAACCGCTGCGCCTGCAGGCCTCCGATCAGTGAGCCGAATTCGCCGACCACTCCTTCGACCTTTTCGACGCCGAGGCTCTTGAAGAACGCCTTCGCCAATTCGGGGGAGGAGCCAGTGATCTCACCCCCAGGCCCAACGAAAGACGTCGGAGCGAAATTTGAGAAGCCGACCCTGACCGATTTCTGGCTCTTGATCCGCTCAAGGGTGTTCTGGGCATAAGACGGGCTAATCAGGCCGGCGACGGCGATTCCGCTAAGGAACGCGAGGCCGAGTACACGGGAAAGCGGTCGCAAAAATCGGATCTGCATGTGCGAAATCTCCTGACGGCAGAAATCTTCAAGCTGTGCGAGGCGCCATGCCTTAACGGGATCTCCCGTCGCAGTGGCACTAAGACGTAAGGCGTAACATATTACTGCTACGCCCAATTGATTGCAGGGTCAACGCAGTGCGCTTCGGTGGTCGCCGCCACCGGCCATGGCGGGGCTGTTTGCCGGGAGTTGGGGCGGTGAATATCACCCGCGCCATGACCGCAGCTCTCAGTGAGGTGCCAAACCTGCGGCGCACTGCCGGTCAGCATCGGGTGAAATCGGCCTTCTTCGGGCTATTGCCGTCCGTGGGCGGAACTGGAAGGCGCTCGAGGACAGGTCCGCCGCTTTAGCTGGGGCGCGGACTCTCGGCTCAATGACGGACGGGGGCGGCCTGCGCCGTGCCAGCTGGAGGGAAGGCGTGCCTCGGATTTCGCCATCCCGATCATCAAGCCGGACCCACCGGCCCTTGTGACAAGCCGATAGGCCGAGTATCGACGACCGAGCGAGGGCGATCTCGGCTCTCTGCACCACAAAGTTGCATGGAAGCCGCACCTGGCAGCTTTCGGATTCCCGGCGCGCCGGAGGACTCCATCTCGGACCGATGATTTGGTATCGCTGTGGGTGAAGAGCTTTGGCGCACCGAGGTCGACTTTGCCTAAGTAAACACCGGTCTCAATCCAGTTTCACCCGTACTGTCGGATAGCAACGCGCTGTCCGCGTATGATCATGTTCATCGGGTGGCGGCAAGAGACCGGTTTGGCATTGTTATTTTGTGCCATGAGCAGCGCCGCTGTCTCAGCTCTTCAGCCGCCCGAAACATCGCCACACCGTGCCCGCAAGGGTCGTCTCATGCACCCTCTTGGTGGACTTCCGAACGGAAGACCAAGACGTCATGTGCAATGCATTTCGGGTTCGATGGACCATCATCCCCCAGACTGCTCCCCAGCCTTGGATTGCCTGCAGCGGATGCGGGGGCTTGAGAGCCTTCCAATCCAGCGGCAAGATCCGGCTCAACGCCAACGGTCGCAAGCTTGATGCGTGGCTGATCTACAAATGCCTGAGCTGCGATAAGACATGGAACCGACCGATCTTCGAGCGGCAGAATGTCCGCGACATCGATCCTGCCGTGCTGGAAGCGCTACACGCGAACGATCCGCAATGGATCCGGAGAGAGACCTTCAATCTCGAAGCATTGAGGCGCAAGGCGCAGCGCGTCGAAGAATTCCCCGAGTTTGATATCCAAAAGGAGGTCCTGCGCGACACCCTGAATTGGACGACATTGGAAATCGACCTGAAGGTTACGCTTCCGACCAGCACGCGCCTTGACCGGCTGCTGGCGTCCGAGCTGCGGGTCTCGCGTGCACGGCTCCAAACGCTTCACGAGGGCGGCGCGCTTCGGACGAGTCCGGACCGCACCGACATCCTGAAGCGGCGTATCAGAACGGGTACGCAGGTGACGATCGACCTCTCCACCGAGGCTGACCGGGAACACGCATGGAGACCCCTGGCGCTGGGCGGTCCGCTGTAACGACGTCACGTGGGCCTGAAATCTCTGGCCCACGTGACGTCATTGTTCATTCGCAACGGGCGTCCTGGCCTCCTGGAT
>NZ_JBFTLD010000487.1:0-1974 GCF_056396265.1 Allobosea sp. 05T422_2
GCCCGTCAGCGAGCCGTTGACCGTGAGCAGACCCGACAGCACCGAGGTCGCCCCGGTATAGCTGCTGTTCCCCGTCAGAATGAGCCGGCCGGAACCCTGCTTGGTCAGCGTCCCCGTGCCCGAGATGTTTGCCGCAAGGATGGAGACATCGACAAAATTGGCGAGGATCTCGCCGTCATTGACGATCGCGGGTGCAACGATCGTGCCGGCAAGCCCGCCGGCGCCGATCGCGAGCGTGCCAAGGTGGCCGATCTGCAGGCCTGCGCCGGCATTGACGGTGCCGCCGTCAGCCGCAGTGAGAGCTCCGGTGTAATCGCCGCAGCCACAGCCGGGATAGCCGACGAGCAGGCCGCCATTCGCGTTCAGCACGGAACCGGCGCCTGTCACGCTGACACTGGCGCGGGCAAATCCGAGCGACGGATCCGGGTCCGAGCCGATCCAGAGCGGCCCGGAGGAGTTGACGGTGCCTCCGGCCGAGATGGTCAAGGCACCAGTGCCGCCGAAGGAAAAGCCGCCGACGAACAGAGTGCGGCCGACCGTCCAGCTCGAGCCGGGCCCTGTCACCGTGACGGTCGTCGACGCCCCGATGCCTTCGATAGCGGCCTCGGCCCTGCTCTCCATGGCGGCGCCGGCGCTGATCGAAAGGCCGACGTTGCTCGGGCCACCGATCCCCGTGAAACCTTCCACGGTCACCAGGGAATTCGGGCCGGAAACCTCCATGTTCGACTGCAGGGCGAGCAGCCCGGACGGATCGACCATATGCAGCCTGCCGCCATTGACGACCCGCAAGGTGCCGCCGGCCACAGCGATGCTGCCGAAGCCCCCCGCCGGATCGCCGACGCTCAGCGACCCCCCATTGATTTCGAGTGTCGGGTTCGAGCAGCCGCAAAGGAGAAGCAGTCCCTCGATGCTGTTGTTCGAGCCGGTCAACGACAGCGTGCCAGGCCCATCAAGGGAGAGAGAGCCGGGACCGGAGATCTGGCCTGAGAAGATAGTTGCGAGGGGCTTGGCGCCGATGCTCAGCATGGTGCCACTGCCGATGACGACATTGCCCGCTCCCGACAGCGCACCCACCGTGGCGCCGAACCCGGCAGCGCTTGCAATCTCCATCGTCGCCCCAGCCGCGACCCCGTAATGAGAGTTCGCCGAGAACGCGGTCGAAGAGTCGGCGATCAGACGCCCACCCAGGATACTTGTTGCGCCCGTGTAGTCGTTGTTGCCGGAAAGGGTGACCGTGCCGGAGCCGGTCTTGGCGAGTGCGCCCGTGCCGGTCACCGCGTTGGCGATGGTGATGTCGACGCCGTTGCTCTGGTCGAGCGTCAACGTGCCGGCGCCGAGAGCGATGTTGCCGGTGAGATTGGCGGTGCCGGCCGTCGCGACCGTCAGGCTGCTGTTGCCGGACAGCGCGAGAGCGTTTCCACGGGCGCCGCCGCCATCCAGACCGCCGGAGATCGAGCCGCTCGCGCCCAGCGTGATGCTCAGGCTTTGACCGGAGATGCCGGCTCCTGCCTGGCCGGTAGAGCCCGGGACGATGCCGGAGCCGCCGGCGCCGCCGTCTCCACCACGCACCGCGCCATTGACCACGAGGCTGGTACCAGTGGAACCGATCAGGCCGGCGCCGCCAGAGCCGCCGCTTCCGCCTGTCGCGCCGGTGCTGTTCCCTCCAGCTCCGCCGTCGCCGCCCCTGACACCGGCACCGATCGTGAGCGACGTGCCGGCTGCGCCGGTCACTGCCAAGCCGATGCCACCGCTGCCGGCATTGCCGGCCTCCGAGTGACCGCTGCCACCATTGCCGCCATTGCCGCCCGTCGTTGTCGACGTGAGCAAGCCGAGCGCACCGGTGCCGGATATCACCGCGCCATATCCGCCGGCGCCGCCACCACCGCCGCTTCCCGCGAGGCCATCGCCGCCATTGCCGCCATTGCCGCCTGAGACGCTGCCGGTGGGAGCCGCCACATCCACGCTGCCATGAGC
>NZ_JBFTLD010000488.1:0-1966 GCF_056396265.1 Allobosea sp. 05T422_2
GTGCTCGCCTTCCTGGTGACGCCGCTTCTGGTCACCTGCCTGCTCGCCTTCGACGCCCGCAGCTTTCTTGGCCCGTTGCCGCCGCCGGCGCTGTCCATGCGCTGGTTCGAGAAGCTGGTTTCGCTCGACTACGTCACCACCGGCCTGGCGACCAGCCTCAAGATCGCCGTCCTCACGACAGCGGTCGATGTGCTGGTCGGCACGGCCGCCGCGGTCGCGCTCGATCGCAGTAATTTTCACGGTCGCTCGCTGCTGATGGCCGCGTTCCTTTCGCCACTCATCGTGCCGGCGGTGGTGATCGGCTTTGCCTTGCTGCTGTTTCTGTCGCGCATCGGCATCGTCGACGGCTTCACCCGACTGCTCTGCGGCCACATCGTGATCACCCTGCCMTATGTCGTGCGCACCGTGCTCGCCAGCCTGACCGGTCGGGACAGGCGCCTGACAGAAGCGGCGCTGGTCCTTGGCGCGACGGAACGCCAGGCCTTCTGGAACATCACCCTGCCCCTGATCCGGAGCGGTATGATCACAGGCGCAGTCTTCGCCTTCGCCGTATCGTTGGACGACGTTGCAGTCAGCATGTTCCTGACGGACCCGTCGACCTACACCTTGCCGGTCGCCCTCGTCAGCAACATGCGCGCGTCCTTCGATCTCACGATCGCAGCCGCTGCCGTTCTCCTGATGGCGATCAGCGCCGTCCTCATCATCGTTCTGGAGCGCTTCGTCGGTTTCGACCGCCTGTTGGGCCAGGGGCTGTTTCGTTCATAGGGGTCAAACCGTGAGCAACGCCGTCGAATTTCACAGAGTCAGCCGTCGCTTCGGTGCCGTTACGGCCGTCGATGACGTTTCCTTCTCGATCGCCGCCGGCGAAACCGTTGCCCTGCTCGGGCCGAGYGGTTGCGGCAAGACCAGCATCCTGCGGGTCATTGCCGGCTTCGAACGGCCCGACCACGGCACGGTCAGCATCGGGGGGCGCGACGTCACTGCGCTCAAGCCCTATGAGCGCAATGTCGGGCTGCTGTTTCAGCATTATGCCCTGTTCCCGCACATGACCGTTGCGGAGAACATTGCCTACGGACTGCGCCACCGCGGCACTGACAGGCGCGAGATTCCCGATCGTGTCGAGGCGATGCTGGCGCTCGTGAGGTTGCAGGGTTTCGGCAGCCGCCGGCCGCATCAGCTCAGCGGAGGCCAGCAGCAGCGCGTCGCCCTCGCCCGCGCCCTGGCCACGCGGCCAGGCCTCATCCTGCTCGACGAACCGCTTTCGGCGCTCGACGCCAAGCTGCGGCAGGACCTGCGCGCCGAACTCAAGCAGGTCCTGGCCGCCGTCAATTCGACGGCGATGGTCGTCACCCACGACCAGGAAGAGGCGATGAGCCTGGGTGAACGCGTCTTCCTGATGCAGGCGGGCCGCATCGTCCAGGTCGGCGCCCCGTCAGACGTCTATGRTCGCCCCGGCTCGCGCTTCGCCGCCGATTTTATGGGGCGCACCAACTGGATCGAAGCCCAGGTGACGCGGCGCGAAACCGGCCTCGCCCGGGCCCTGAGCCGATCGGGCCTGTCGCTCACCGTGCCGGACTGCCCATCGGACGCAATCGACATCTGTGTCCGCCCCGAGAACATCATCCTGTCCACCGCCGCCGACGCTGATCCGGCTGGAATGGCCAACAGTGCGAAGGGTCGGATCCTCAATGTCGCCCTGCTCGGCTCTACCCGCCAGATCCTGGTCGAGACGGCCGGCGGCGAGCAGATTCTCGTGATGCAAGCCAACCGTGTCGGCGACGGTCTCGGCCCAGGTCAGGCCGTGACGATCGGCTTTCCGGTCGATGCCTGCATCACCATGCCGTCCGGCAACGCGACCGGGCTTGCCGCCGCACTCTAGCGTTCTCAGGGAAGGATGAACGATATGACCACGACCTCCTCGATCAAGACATCGCTGCTGGCACTCAGCCTGCTGGCGGGCATCGGC
>NZ_JBFTLD010000489.1:0-1951 GCF_056396265.1 Allobosea sp. 05T422_2
GGAATAGGCGATCTCGACCTTGTTCTTGGCCTCTTCCGCCCGCTTCTTCGCCTGCAGGATGTCGCCGGAATAGCCGACCGCGAGGCAGATATCGCCATTGGCGAGAGCGTTGATGTATTCCGAGGAATGGAATTTCTGGATGTGCGGGCGGATCTTGCGCAGCAATTCGCCGGCCTTGTTCAGATCCGCTTCGTTCTTCGAATCCGGGTTCAGGCCGAGATAGCGCAGCGCCGCCGGGAACATCTCCTCGACCGCATCGAGGACGTGCACGCCGCAATTCGAGAGCTTCTTGAGCTGGTCGGGTTCGAACAGGATGCGCCAGGAATCGATCACTGCATCGGGGCCGAGCCGCTCCTTGATCTTGGCGACGTTGTAGCCGATGCCGGTCGTGCCCCACATGTAGTTCACGGCAAACTTGTTGCCGGGATCATATTTCGAAAGCCGTTGCTGAATCTCGGGCCAGGCGTTCTTCAGGTTCGGAACCTTGGCCGTATCGATCGGCGAGTAGAGATTGAGCGGGATATGGCGCGGCAGAAACGAGGCCGTGACCACGATCAGGTCATAGCCGGTCTTGCCCGCGAGCAACTTGGTCTCGACCGTCTCCATCTGGTC
Source organism: Allobosea sp. 05T422_2 (assembly GCF_056396265.1). NCBI lineage: Bacteria > Pseudomonadati > Pseudomonadota > Alphaproteobacteria > Hyphomicrobiales > Alloboseaceae > Allobosea > Allobosea sp. 05T422_2. The sequence goes on from NZ_JBFTLD010000489.1 coordinate 613, forward strand.
GAAGGTGTCGTAGACGACTGTGATGCCGGTTTCCTTCTTGAAGGCATCAAGCACCTCCGGATCGACATAGTCCGACCAGTTGAAAATGCGCAGCTGCTTGTCCTGCGCGCTAGCGGCCGTGCCCGAAACCAGCGCCCATCCAAGCGCAATGGCTGTCGCAAGGCCCTTCAGCCCCCGTACCGATGAACCCAATCTGCCCCTCCTTAGCGGGTGAATCTCCACCCGGCGCGCGGCACGCTATCAGCTTGCAGCGAAGCCTCAACCACCTTTTCGTGAAGTCATGTCGCAGTGTCTTTTCTTGCGATGCCGCAATCGGGCTCACTATCGTCCTGCGATGCATCATCTGCGCCGCGTCCTGGCTCTCTTTGTCGTCCTTTTCCTGCTGCCCGTCGCGACGCATGCGGCCTGGTGGCAATTGCAGCCGCTCGCGGCCGACTGGCGCCGGGCGGACTGGTCCAGCGCCAGGCTCCTGCCGGCCGCAGCAACCGTGCCCGAAGCGACGATCCATGTCTTCGCTGCCCGCGTCGGGCGCTGGCGCGGGATCTTCGCGCATCATTCCTGGCTGGTGGTCAAGGAGGCGGGCGCGAGCGCCTATACACGCTTCGATGTCGTCGGCTGGGGCAATCCTGTGCGCATCAACCATCGCGAGGCCGATGGCCGCTGGTTCGGCAACGTGCCGGAGCTGGTGACGGAGGTGAAGGGCGCCGCCGCCGAGGCGCTGATTCCGCGCATTCGCGCGGCCGTGCAGAGCTATGCCTATAGCACGTCAGGCAGCTATTCCGCCTGGCCGGGGCCCAATTCGAACAGCTTCGTGCAGCACGTGCTCGCCGAGATTCCCGAACTCGCCCATGCCCTGCCGCCAACGGCGATCGGGAAGGACTGGCGCGATGACGGCCTGTTCCTCGGCATGGCGCCGAGCCGCACCGGCATCCAGGTCTCGCTCTTCGGGGTCGCCGGCATCACGCTGGCCTGGGTCGAAGGCGTCGAGGTCAATCTGCTTGGGCTCGTCACCGGATTCGACATCCGCCAGCCGGCGCTGAAGCTGCCGGGCTGGGGAAGAGTGGGCGTCTAGGCGCGCTCGGCATGCTGCCAAATCAGCCGCGGCATGCTCGCAATTTGGCAAGCAGGGATGGCCGGTTCGAGACCGGCCATGATGCTCCAGATCAGACCGCCTCGAAGGCCTGCGCCAGATCCGAGATCAGGTCCTCGATATTCTCGATGCCGACCGAGATCCGGATCAGGGCATCGGTGAGCCCGATCTCCTCCCGCAATTCGCGGGCGACCCCCGAATGGGTCATCGCGGCGGGATGCGAGACGAGCGTCTCCGTGCCGCCGAGGC
>NZ_JBFTLD010000490.1:0-1925 GCF_056396265.1 Allobosea sp. 05T422_2
CGTCGGCGGCGTCGGCTATCAGGTCGTCTATGGCGCCGTCATCATCCTGTTCATCGTCGGCATGCCGGAGGGGCTGGTGGGCTTCGTCCGGCACCGGCTGCGGCGGCGTCGGCCCAGGTCAGGGCAGGCGCAGACCAAGCCGAGGCTCGCATCATGACAGCGATCAGCGTCGAGACATGYACCGTCGCCTTTGGCGGCCTCAAGGCGATCGACGAGGTGACGCTGGACGTGCCCGGCCAGGCGATCACGGCGCTGATCGGGCCGAACGGGTCGGGCAAGAGCACTTTCGTCAACATGGTCTCCGGGCAGATCCCGCCGCGCACAGGCAAGATCAGCCTCGGCGGMGAGCCGATCAACGGGCTGCGTCCCGACCTGATCGTCCATCGCGGCTTGGCGCGGACCTATCAGGTTCCGCGCGTACCGAAGGAACTGACCATCGAGGAGGTGATCTCGGTCCCGCTGACCTATGCGCGTTCCGGCCGCGCCCTGCCCGGCGGCGCGCGCAGCGCCGGCGATCTCGCCCGCTATTGCGGCCTGCGTCCCGCGGTCGGCACGCGCTGCGGCCAGCTCTCGGTCTCGGATCTGCGAAGGCTGGAGATCGCCCGTGYCCTCGCCTGCCGCCCCACGGTTCTCCTGCTCGACGAGGCCATGGCCGGGCTGAGCCTGGAGGATACCGACCAGGTGATCGGCCTGGTTCGCGAGATCCATGCCTCTGGCGTCACGGTCGTGGTGATCGAGCACGTCATGCGCATCATCGCGCGTCTGTGCGGCCATGCCATCGTCCTCAATCAGGGCCGGCTGCTCGCACAGGGCAAGCCCCAGGACGTGCTGCAGGATGCCAGTGTCCGGGAAGCCTATCTGGGCAAGGGGTTCTCGCTGTGAACCGGTTCGAAGTCTCCATCGAGAAGGCGGGTTACGGCGAGCTCGTCGTCCTGCCCGGCCTGTCGCTCGCGGTCTCGGGCGGCGAGCTCCTGGTCCTGCTCGGTCCCAACGGGGCCGGCAAGACGACCGCGCTGCGCGCGCTCATCGGCACGGTCGAGACGGGGCGGCGCAGCCTCAGGCTTGACGGCCTGGATCTGTCCGGGCTGTCGCCCTGGCAACTCGCGCGCGCCCGCGTCGCCTTCGTTCCCGACGGCGCACGCTGCTTCGCCAATGCCACGGTCGAGGAAAACCTGCGCGGCGCCTTCGAGGCCCTCTCGCCGCGAGCGGCCGCTGGCGAGCGCGAGCGTCTCTTCGAGACCATCTTCGCGCTCTTTCCCATCCTGCGCGAGCGCGCCGGGCAACTCGCCGGTTCGATGAGCGGCGGGCAGCGCCAGATGCTGGCGATCGGGCGCGCGCTGATGATCGAGCCCCGCGTGCTGGTGCTGGACGAGCCCTCGGCCGGGCTGGCGCCCAAGCTGGTCGAGGAATTGTTCGAGGCGCTCGGGCGCGTCAAGGCGGCGAGTGGCTGCGCCATCGTGATGGCGGAGCAGAACTTCGCCGCCGCCATGAGCGTCGCAGATACGTGCCTCGTGCTCGACGAGGGGCAGGTCGCCCTGACCGGGACGATGCAGGACATGGCCGGCAACGAGAAACTCAGGATCGCCTATCTCGGATTTTAGCCTGAGAACCCAAGCGAAGACCTGCCGTCTGCGAGCAGGCGAATTCAGGGAGGAAAGCACGATGTGGACCAAGTTGAGAGGCCTCGTGGCGGGCGCCATGCTCGCAGGGACGGCAATCGCCGCGCCCGCATTCGCACAACAGGCGCCGATCAAGATCGGCGTGCCGCTGCCGCTGACCGGAGCGCTCGCCGGTGGCGGCACCCAGATCCTCTGGGGCATTCAATACGCCGCCGACGAGATCAACGAGGCGGGCGGGTTGTTCGGCCGCAAGATCGAGCTCGTCATTGAGGATACCAAGGGCGAGCCCAATACCTCGGCCAGCAT
>NZ_JBFTLD010000491.1:0-1876 GCF_056396265.1 Allobosea sp. 05T422_2
GCCGAGCGCGCTTCGCTAAGATAAAAAGCAAACCAAACTAGGTCTTTACGGGAATAATCTCACCACTGACTTTCAAGTTGTGAGCGGCTGCATCTCGCGCAGTCACGGCATCGCGGTCCTACCTTCGAGCCACTAGAACGCGCAGCCCGCGCGCAATGAGTTCGCCCGCCTGTCGAAGTTCCAGGCGTTTCTCGAGGCGCTGCAAACCTGGAAATACCATCCGAGGCGCGGCCTTCGCTGAAGCAGCCCACAATGATGGTTCAGGGAGACCGATCGGGCTTTCGGATTCCCGAGCATCCATGCGCATGAGGCGGATGGTGGCCGGATCCACCACTCGTTCCTGCACCACACTGGTGCTGTCAGGACCGGCCGGGCCACGAGAACATCTCTCGGCAGCGCATCGGGGTTGCAGCGGCCAATCGTCCGTCCATGCCAGCAGCAGGGCAGTGTACACCGCGATGTGACGGCTCAAGCGTTTGTCGCCGTCAGCATGAGCTCCGTCAGTCTCGGATCCGAAGGAGGGCTCGATCGGTGCTCCAAAGAGCGCCGCCTTGATTCGCATAAGACATATTATGGAACCAAACTATATGATCCTCGATCCCCTGATCCGGGCGCGGCCTTGCTTGCCGAATGGCCAGCCGATCAGGAAATCAGTCGATCGATAAATCAAATAGGTCATTCACGACAGCCTCTTATGGCAATGTGCCAAAGTAGATTGGCGACCTCTCCGCTTGCCGATATTCCAACCGTTCGGGACACTGGCTCATTGTCTTGGAGCAGGCTTGATTGATGCGGGACCGCGCGCCTCGAAATGCATGGCAGAGCCATGGTCGCCAGGAATGGATTTCGACCGTCAGCCCGGATACAGCCTGACATGATGGCTGCTTCGGGGAATCGATGACCATGCGCACGTTGCAGGATTGTGCTGAAGCTCTGGCCGGTGGAACGATCACCGCCCGTGCGCTGGTGGAGGAATGCCTCGAACGGATTTCAGATCCGGCGGGCGAAGGTCGACGCGCCTTCATCTCGGTCTCGGCAGTCAGCGCCCGGGCGTCGGCTGATGCCCATGACGGCTTGCGGCGGGTCGGCCGTGCGGCCGGCCCATTCGCCGGCATTCCCTTCGCCGTGAAGGACCTCTTCGACGTTGCCGGCGAACGGAGCATGGCTGGCTCACGTGCACTGGCCGATTGCGCGCCGGCGAAGGCTCATGCGCCGACGATCGCACGCATGATTTCGGCCGGGTTCATCCCGATCGGCCGGACCAACATGACCGAATTCGCCTATTCGGGAATCGGTGCCAATCCACATTATGGAACGCCGCTCAGTCCCTGGGATCGCGCCTCACGCCGCATTCCGGGTGGCAGCTCGTCAGGCTCCGGCGTGGCGGTTGCCGATGGCATGGCACCGGTTGCACTCGGCAGTGACACGGGCGGCTCATGCCGGATTCCKGCCGCGCTCTGCGGCATTGTCGGCTACAAGCCGACAGCGCGACGGGTGCCGCTCGATGGCGTCGTCCCGTTGTCGAGCAGCCTTGATTCATTGGGGCCGCTCGGCGCCAGCGTGGCCTGTTGCGCCATTGTTGACGGCGTCCTGGCGGCCGACTCTCTTGCGCCGCCGCTGCCACGCCCTATTGCGGGTCTGCGCCTTGCCATCCCGACCCAGATCGTCAGGGATGGCATGGATGCAACCGTGTCCGCCGCTTTCGACCGCGCAGTCAGCCGCCTGAGCGCGCTTGGCGCGCTGATCAGCGATGTTGATTTCGCGCCGCTCGGGGCAATTGGCAAGGCCAACAGCAAGTTCGGCTTCGCGGCGCCCGAGGCTTTCGCCTGGCACCGCGCGCTGCTCGAAACGAAGGGCGAGCTTTACGACCCCCGCG
>NZ_JBFTLD010000492.1:0-1866 GCF_056396265.1 Allobosea sp. 05T422_2
AGCCCGGCCAGCGCGTACATCACATCCGGCTTGTCCTGGTCCTGATAGAGATCGGGCAATGTCAGTGTTCGCACCTTCAACCCGCCGTCGAGCATTCCGGTTCTCGCCAGCAGGTGAAGGACATGGCTGCCGAAGCCGCCAACCGAGCCTTCCTCGACGGTGATCAGGATCTCGTGCTCGCGGGCGAGCCGCAGGATCAGCGCCTCGTCCAGCGGCTTGGCGAAGCGCGCATCGGCGACCGTGGTCGAGAGCCCGCGCTGAGCGAGCAACTCGGCGGCCGCAAGGCTCTCCGCAAGCCGTGTGCCCAGCGACAGAATGGCCACGCGTGACCCTTCGCGGACGATCCGGCCCTTGCCGATCTCGAGCGGAATGCCGGTTTGCGGCATCTCCACGCCGACGCCTTCGCCGCGCGGATAGCGGAAGGCGATCGGCCCGGAATCATAGGCGGCGGCGGTCGCAACCATATGGGTCAGTTCCGCCTCGTCGGCTGCKGCCATCACCACCATGTCGGGCAGGCAGGCGAGATAGGCCACATCGAAGGCCCCGGCATGGGTCGCGCCATCAGCGCCAACAAGGCCGGCCCGGTCGAGCGCGAAGCGCACCGGTAGCTTCTGGATGGCGACATCATGCACGACCTGATCATAGGCGCGCTGCAGGAAGGTCGAGTAGATCGCGCAGAACGGCTTGTAGCCCTCGCTTGCCAGGCCGGCGGCAAAGGTCACCGCATGCTGCTCGGCAATGCCGACATCGAAGGTCCGGCCGGGAAATTCCTTGCCGAATGCATCGAGACCGGTGCCCGAGGGCATGGCGGCGGTGACGGCAACGATCTTCTCGTCCTCGCGCGCCGCCTTGATCAGCGCATTGGCGAAGACCTTGGTATAGCTCGGAGCATTCGCAGGAGCCTTGGCCTGTTGCCCGGTGACGGGATCGAACTTCACCACGGCGTGGTGCTTGTCGGCGCTCGCCTCGGCAGGGGCATAGCCCTTGCCCTTCTGCGTCACGACATGGACGAGGATCGGCCCGCTCTGCGCATCGCGGACATTGCGCAGCACCGGAAGCAGGTGGTCGAGATTGTGACCGTCGATCGGCCCGACATAATAGAAGCCGAGCTCCTCGAACAGCGTTCCACCGGTCCAGAAGCCGCGCGCGAACTCCTCGGTGCGCCTGGCCTTCTCGTGGAAGAAGCGGGGCAGTTTCTCCGCCAGATATTTTGCCACCTCGCGGAGCGAGCGATAGGTGCGTCCAGAGACCAGCCGCGCGAGATAGGCTGACATCGCGCCCACCGGCGGCGCGATCGACATGTCGTTGTCGTTCAGAATGACGATCAGCCTGGAGCCGAGCGCTCCGGCATTGTTCATCGCCTCATAGGCCATGCCCGCCGACATCGCTCCATCGCCGATCACCGCGATGACATTGTTGGGCTTGCCGGCGAGATCGCGCGCGACCGCCATGCCGAGCCCGGCCGAGATCGAGGTCGAGGAATGAGCGGCGCCGAAGGGGTCGTACTCGCTCTCGCTGCGCCTGGTGAAGCCGGAGAGGCCTCCGGGTTGGCGCAAGGTCCGGATGCGGTCGCGCCGGCCGGTCAGGATCTTGTGCGGATAGGCCTGATGGCCGACATCCCAGATCAGGCGGTCATCCGGGGTGTYGAAGACGTGGTGCAGGGCGACGGTCAGCTCGACCACGCCGAGGCCAGCGCCGAGATGGCCGCCGGTGACCGAGACCGCATCGATGGTCTCGGCGCGAAGTTCGTCGGCGAGCTGACGCAACTGGACATCGTCCAGGCGACGCAATGCGGCGGGATCGGACACTTGATCGAGAAGTGGAGTGGCAGGGCGGGGCACGGTTGAGCGACACGTTCCTTCGAGG
>NZ_JBFTLD010000493.1:0-1845 GCF_056396265.1 Allobosea sp. 05T422_2
GGCCGGCAGCAGCATGGCGAAGGGGATCAGCCAGGGGTGGCCGGTGGTTCTTTCCAGCCTGAAATCCTTCCTGGAAACCGGCCGGGGGCTCGACGTCTTCGGCAAGAAGAAAGCGGCCTGAGCCCTCAKAGCATCGGCCCGAAAAGTGGATTGCGATTTTCGGAAGAGGCGATGAAAACACAAAGAGTCAGAGCATCGGCCCGAAGGGCGGAATCTGGTTCTCGGAAAGATCCGATGCTCGAACAAGGAGCTGGATCGCCCATCCCCGCGTCCGAACGGACGCGCGGCGATCCAGTGCCCATCGGCAACCTGGCAGCAGGAGAACGACGATGACCAGGCACTTTGCCGGCGGATGCGCCTGTGGCGCGATCCGTTACGAGACAAGCAGCGAACCCATCGTCGAGATCCACTGCCAGTGCAGGGATTGCCAGAAGCGAAGCGGCACGGGGCACAGTTCCTATCTGACCTTCGCCGGGCGCGCCGATGTGGCCATCGCAGGCGAAGCGAAGAGCTGGCGGGTGGCGGGCGACAGCGGGAACGACAAGATCCACGCCTTCTGTCCCACCTGCGGAACGCCCGTTTACCTGACATTCCAGGCCATGCCGGAGCTGATCGCGGTGCATGCGGCAAGCCTTGACGACCCCGGCCAGTTCAATCCGCACATGGTCGCCTATGGCATTCGCGGCCATGGCTGGGACAGGATCGACCCCGCGCTACGGGTCTTCGAGCGCATGCCGCCGGGGTGACCGGCGGCGGACGCGGAGCTTCGATGGACAGCCGGCGCCACCTTGTGAGGCGCATGGCGGCCGCCCAGCTGGACATATTACTGCCCGGACAGCGCCGCGGTCTCGGCAGCACAATCCGGCATCGGGTTCAAGCGCTTCACCTTCGCTGCCTTCACTTCCGCCTTCGCCGCCCTGAGGTCGGCAAGGAAGGCCGGATTGGTCTGCAGCCGCGCAACGGTCGCMGCCCCCATGATGCGCCCGGCATCGACATCGCTCTGCCAGTGGGCGTCGCAGATGACGCGGCTCTGCCCGAATTCGATGCCGCGCTTGAGCAATTCATTCGAGCGCTCGGGATTGATCTGCGCGAAGACCAGGGCCCATCCCCAGCCCGCGGCGGTGTGGCCGGACGGATACGAGCCGTCGGTCCTCAGAATCGCCTCCTGATCCGCCCTGCAGGTCGATTCATTGTGAACGACGAAGGGCCGGACGCGGTTGTATTTGTTCTTCACGCCATAAGTGGAGAGGCCGAAATCGGACAGCATCTTCTGCGTCATCGCGTAGAGGCGCGGGGTCTGCTTCTGGTCGATCCTGACACCCATCGCGCAGGAGAAATTGTCGGCCGCCTGCGGAAAGGCGAGATCGGCATCGGTAGAGGCGAGCTTCCAGCGACTGGTGTTCCGCAGCGGGAGCGTCGCCTTGCGCGCTTCTTCGTCCCTGGCCAAGGCAGCCGAGTCCTTCTCGGGCGGCGGCCCCAGCAGGACCAGGCTGTCGGGCAGTTCGGATGGCTTGAGATAGCCCGGCGCGATCTTGAAATGCGGATCGGTGACCTTGGACTGGGTTTCACCCGCTTGCGCAAAGGCCTGCCCGCAGAGCGCGATGAGCGCAACCATCGAAACACCTGCGGCCCGAACCGCGCTCGCCGTCATAGACATATCCATTCCTTTCGCCATCGTCGAACTCATAGGCAGACCGGTCAGAACCGGTATGTTGCCGCAATCGCGGGACCGTGCTGCGTCACATCGTAGGAAAAACCGCCCCTGCGATAATCGACATGGAGCGCCCTGTAACCGGCCTTCAACGTCAGGCTCTCGCTCCAGGCGTAATTGACGCTGCCCAAGCC
>NZ_JBFTLD010000494.1:0-1839 GCF_056396265.1 Allobosea sp. 05T422_2
GTCACGGCGGCGGCAATGGTGGCGGCCACGGCGGTGGCAATGGCGGCGGTCACGGTGGCGGCAATGGTGGCGGCCACGGCGGCGGCAATGGCGGCGGTCACGGTGGCGGCAATGGCGGCGGTCACGGTGGCGGCAATGGTGGCGGCCACGGCGGCGGCAATGGTGGCGGCCACGGCGGTGGCAATGGCGGCGGTCACGGTGGCGGCAATGGCGGCGGCCACGGCGGTGGCAATGGTGGCGGCCACGGCGGTGGCAATGGCGGCGGCGATGGCGGCGGCAATGGCGGCGGTCACGGCGGTGGCAATGGCGGTGGCCAGGGTGGCGGCAATGGCGGCGGTCACGGTGGTGGCAATGGCGGTGGCCAGGGTGGCGGCAATGGCGGCGGTCACGGCGGCGGCAATGGCGGCGGCCACGGCGGCGGCAATGGCGGTGGCCAGGGTGGCGGCAATGGCGGTGGCCAGGGTGGCGGCAATGGCGGCGGCCAGGGCGGCGGCAATGGCGGTGGCCACGGTGGCGGCAATGGCGGCGGTCAAGGCGGTGGCAATGGCGGCAACCACGGTGGCCGGTAACCGCCAGTGTCTTCAGAGCATGTGAAACGAGACACGCCCCGGGTCACTCCGGGGCGTTTGCTGTCTGGCGGCTAACGGCCGGCTTGAGGATGGAACCCGTGTCGCGTCGCTGCGGTGAATCTCGCATTCCCGCCGTCGATCGATTCCCACTGGCGCGGATTGGCCTGCGCCACCCGGCTAAAGAAGACATAGCCTGTTTGCGACCAGAGCAGGATGCGCGATCTCTTGTTGTCCAGAACGAAATCTCCCGAATCGGTCACCACCGTCAGCACGGCATGGCCCTCCCCCTCGGGCGTTCCGACAACCGTCATCAGCAGCGCCGATGACGGCCAACCGCGCTGGATCAGCAGCTTGCGCTTCAGGAGCGCAAAATCTTCGCAATCGCCTCGACCATCCGCCGGTATGCTCCAGACATCTTCCTGACCATGATGCGCCAGGTCGGAGACCTCCTGAATGGTCGCATTCACATGCGCATTCACTTCCTGCAGCTCACCGTGGCGCTGGGGAGAAAGCGAGACGCTACGCACCACAGGCCCCGATCGTGCGCATTCCGCCGGATTCTTCGCGCAGAAGGTGAGGAACGCAGCTGGTGGCGAGGCGCGCCCCCGAGTCGCGGCCGCGATCTGCTCGGCATGGGCGTCATCCGGGCGGCCTCCGGTGATCAGCGCAACGCACATCGCTAGCGTTGCGACCACGGCACGTGTCGTCATGATCCGTCCTTCGCAAGCGTGCTGGGTAGCGGGGATGAAATCCGGGATGACCGCCTTTGATTAAGGAAGTGGGCAATTCTGTGATTCGCCGCCAGATTTCTTCCGCAATCCACAGAGCTTCGACGGCGCGACGCCCTTCATGCGGTGGCCGTCACAGCCCGCGCGTTCACCAGGAATGCAGGAGGAATACAGGCCTGGCCKACCGGTTTCGAGGGACGATCGCAACGCTGCCCTGCGCGCGAAAAACCGCCTCACCGCTTGAAGAGCGGATGCTCCACCTTGTCGCCAGGCTTGATGCCGAGCTTGGCGGCGATGCCGCCATTGATCTCAAGGACCGAGAGCACCGGCTCGCCTGAAGGTATCGTACGGGTCGAGAGCGGCTCGGTCTGCGCGGCGATACGCACGACGGTTCCATCAGCGCGGATAAACAGCATGTCGAGCGGGATGAAGGTATTCTGCATCCACATCGCGACCGGCTCGACCTGGCCGAAATCGAACAGCATGCCGCGGTCCGGCGGCAGGTAATTGCGGTGCATCAGGCCACGCGCTCGCTGATCGGG
>NZ_JBFTLD010000495.1:0-1823 GCF_056396265.1 Allobosea sp. 05T422_2
GACGCTGCTGCGCTATGTCGCCGTCGACGACTACGGCACCCTGATCAACCCGCTCCTGACAGAGGCCCAGGTCCATGGCGGCCTGGCGCAGGGCGGTCCGCTGTACCGACGTCACGTGGGCCTGAAATCTCAGGCCCACGTGACGTCATGGTTCATTCGCAACGGGCGTCCTGGCCTCCTGGATCGCGCGCCAGATCCGGGCCGGGGTCGCCGGCATGTCGATGTGGCTGACGCCGAGCGGGCGCAGCGCATCGAGGATCGCGTGGATCACCGTCTGCGGCGCCCCGATGCAGCCGGCCTGCCCGGCGCCCTTGACGCCGAGCGGGTTGGCCGTCGTCGGCAGCTCGACCAGCGAGAGCTCGAAACAGGGTAGGTCGGCTGCGCGCGGCAGCGCGTAGTCCATGAAGGTCGCGCTGAGGAGCTGGCCGCCTTCCGGATCGTAGCGGATGTCCTCCATCAGCGCCTGGCCGATGCCCTGCGCCAGGCCGCCATGGACCTGGGCCTCTGTCAGGAGCGGGTTGATCAGGGTGCCGTAGTCGTCGACGGCGACATAGCGCAGCAGCGTCACTGCGCCGGTCTCGGGATCGATCTCGACCTCGGCCGTCTGCGCGCCGTTCGGGAAGGTGAGGGGGGCGTCGCGATGGGCGCCATGGCCTGAGAGCGCCCGGCCGGTCGTCTCCCCGATATGGCGCGCGACCGTCGCGAGAGCGACGTTGCCGGCGCCGGGCGCACGGAACCAGCCGTCCTGGAAGAGCACGGCCTCGGTTGGGGCCTGGAGCAACTCTGCGGCGGCGGGTTTGGCGGCCCGGATCAAGGCACGCGCCGCCAGGACGAGGGCGCCGCCCCCCATATGCAGCGAGCGGGCGCCGCCATGGCCGCCGCCGGTGGGGACGCGCGCCGTGTCGCCCTGCACGAGATGGAAATGCTCGGCCGGCAGGCCGAGCTGTTGCGACAGGACCTGCGCAAAGCTCGTCTCGTGCCCCTGGCCGTTCGACTGGGTGCCGACCGCCATCTCGACCCGGCCGTCGGCGCGGAAGCTGAGCCAGGCATCCTCATTCGGTCCGCCGCGCGCGGTTTCCAGGAAGCAGCCGATGCCGAAGCCCCGCAATTGTCCGCGCCGGCGCGAGACGGCGCGGCGGCGGCGGAAGCCGGCGCGGTCGGCCGCCGCCAGCACGCGCTCGAGATTCCCCGTGAAGGCACCGCAGTCGAGGACAGCGCCAAAGGGCTTTCGATAGGGGAAGCTGCGGATGAAATTGCGTTTGCGCAGCACGGCCGGATCGATCCGCAGCAGATGCGCCGCCTCATCGGCCAGMCGTTCGATCAGGTAGTTCGCTTCCGGCTTGCCGGCGCCACGATAGGCGTCGACCGGCGCGGTGTTGGTGAAGACGCAGCGGACATCMATGCTCATCGCCGGAATGTCGTAGAGCCCGCCCATGGCGGGCGTCGGCGCGGTCGTCGAACTGCCGGGCCCGAGCGAGGAGACATAGGCGCCGAGATTGGCGATGGTTTCCACCGCCAGCGCCAGGAAACGGCCTCTGGCATCGAGGGCAAGCCGCCCCGTCGTCAGGTTGTCGCGGGCATGGGCGCCGCCGGCGAAATCCTCGATCCGCTCGGCAAGCCAGCGCACCGGCCGGCCCAGGCGCTGCGCCGCGATCAGCACGAGCGCATATTCGGGGTAGGTGACATTCTTCATGCCAAAGCCGCCGCCGACATCGGGGCAGGCGACATCGATCCGCTCGGGYCCGACCTTGAGAACGAGGCCAAGCTCGCGGCGGATGTCGTGAACGGAGGCGCCGCTGAGCGAGAGCCGGTAGCGGCCGCTC
>NZ_JBFTLD010000496.1:0-1815 GCF_056396265.1 Allobosea sp. 05T422_2
GGCCGGCCCTGCTTGACGCTGGCCATCGCGGCCGCGCCGCACAGCATCGACATGGCGCCGGCCAGTGCCCCGGCGCGCTGCCCGAGCGGGTCCTTGAGGCCGGGGCGCAACAGCATGTCGCGCAGGCGGTCGTCGCCACCGAAATGGCCGCCGCTGGCATGCGGCACGCGGATGCGCTCGGCCTTGCCGAAATTCCGCATCAGCATGATCTCGTCGTGGTCGGGCACCTCGAAGGCCTGGCGCTCGTACTGGCGGATCTCGATGCGGCCCTTGGTGCCGTTGAAGGCGAGGTGGTGCCCCTCGATCGGCATGAAGGTGTTGAGCGAGTAGGAGGCGATCACGCCGTTCTCGTAGCGCAGCATCGCCGTCATCGTATCGGGAATGTCGATATCCTCGCGATAGACGCAGCCATCGCGGAAATAGCCATCGACCTCGGCGGGCTCGTCATAGAGCGCCGTCAGCCAGGGATCCTTGCTGATGTCGAGATGGAAGTCGCATGCGACGGTATGCGCGCAGGTCTGGCAGCGCTCGCCGCGGAACGGGCCATTGCGGCCGTAATGGCGCTGCGTGCCGAAAGCGGAAACCTCGAGCGCGGTCGAGTCCAGGTACCAGTTCAGCAGGTCGAAATGATGGGTCGACTTGTGCACGAACAGGCTGCCGGAATTCTTCTCATAGGCGTGCCAGCGCCGGAAGTAGTCGGCGCCGTGCTTGGTATCGAGATACCAGTGGAAATCGACCGAGGTGACGGTGCCGATGGCGTTCTCGAGCAGCAGCTGCTTGATCCGGGCGGCAGTCGGCGCGAAGCGATAGTTGAAGGTCACGTCGATCTGCCGTCCGGTGCGGATCTCGGCCTCGAGGATGCGGCGGCATTTCTCCGGCGTCGTGGTCATCGGCTTTTCCGTGATGACCCGGCAGCCGGCCTCCAGCGCCTTGATGATGATGTCGTCATGGGTGTCGTCGCGGCTGCAGACGATGACGATCTCGGGCTTTGCCACGGCGAGCATCGTGTCGACATCGGTATAGATCGGCGCATTGGTGCCGATCTCCTGGCGGGCATGGCTGGCGCGCAATTCGTTGACGTCGCAGATCGCGACGAACTCGGTGCAATCGCGCCAGCCGGCGAGGAGCTCGCGCCCCCACATGCCGGCTCCGCGGTGGCCGGTGCCGACCAGGGCCACGCGATGGCGTTCGTCACTCAAGGTCATCGCCGCATCCGTCATGTCTGCATTTCCTCGTCAGTCTCTTGTTTTTTGAAACCCTCCGGATCACCGCGCCGGGCTTGATCGCCGGCTGCAATGACCGGCCGTCAGACGAAATAGTCGGGATGGGCGACGCGCAGCCGGGCCAGGTCGGGGATGACCACGTTGAGATGGGTCTGCATGGCCTCCCGCGCGGCCTCGACGTCATGCCGCGCGATGGCGTCGCGGATGACCTCGTGCTCGCCGATGACCTGGTGCATGCGGCCGGGGACCGGCAGGGTCAGCCGGCGCGCCCGGTTGATCTGGACCTTCACCTGGCGCAGCAGCTTCCAGATGCGGGGATAGCCGGCGATCAGCGCGATCGCCTCGTGGAAGGCTTCGTCCGCCGCGTGGAAGGCGTCCATGTCGCCGATCTMGGCCAGCATCCGCTGGTTCGCCAGCTTGGCGTCGAGCTGGGCGATGTCGGCGACGGTCGCGATCTCGGCCGTGCGCTTGATCGCCGTGTCTTCAAGGGCCAGCCGGATGACCTGCGCCTCGGGGATTGCGCTGAGCGGCACATGCGAGACGAAGGTGCCCGATTGCGGGAAGATGTCGACGAGTCCGTCCTCCGAGAGGC
>NZ_JBFTLD010000497.1:0-1763 GCF_056396265.1 Allobosea sp. 05T422_2
ATCTCTGGGTCGGTGGCCTTGCCGAGACGCATATCAATGGCGGCATGGTCGGGCAGACCTTCTGGGTCGTGCTGCAGGAGCAGTTCGATCGCCTGCAGGAGGCCGACCGGTTCTACTATCTCGACCGGGTCGAGAATTTCGACTTCTACGAAAATTTCATCGAGGGCCAGGAGTTCTCGGACATCATCGCCCGCAATACCAGCCTGGCCAATCTGCCGGAGAACATCTTCGAGACCGTCGTCGTCGATGATGGCGGCATCGGCACCGGTAACGGGAGCGGCGGCGTCTCGGGCAACGAGACCGAGAACGGCGGTGGCGGCGGCACCGGCAACGAGACCGAGAATGGCGGCGKCGGCRGCACCGGCAACGAGACGGAGAATGGCGGCGGCGGCGGCACCGGCAACGAGACGGAGAACGGCGGCGGCAGCAGCTCCGGCAACGAATCCGAGAATGGCGGCGGCTCTGGCTCAGGTAACGAGACGGAGAATGGCGGCGGCTCCGGCTCCGGCAGCGAGACGGAGAATGGCGGCGGCAGCGGTTCCGGCAACGAGACCGAGAACGGCGGTGGCGGCGGCGGCAATGGGACCGGGAACGGCGACGGCGGGAGTTGCGGCACCGGCACCGAGACCGGCAATGGCGGCGGAACCGGCGAGACAACGCAGCCGGACGCCGGACTGGTTCTGGTCGGTAYGCCCGAKGCGGACGTGTTGCTCGGGGCGKCKGGGGCSGACAACCTGATCGGCCAGGGCGGCGACGATGTCCTGATCGGAGCGGGCGGCAACGACACGATCTCGGCGGGCGACGGCAACGACTTCGTTGATGCCGGGGAGGGCCGCGACGTGGTCTTCGGCGGAGCCGGCGACGACGTGCTGCTTGGCGGGGCCGGCAACGACCTGATCGATGGCGAGGCCGGCAACGACCGGATCTTCGGTGGCACSGGCGACGACCGGATCACGGCCGGGGCCGGCGACGACACCGTGGTGGCGGGTGCGGGCAATGACGTGTTCGTGGCTGCGATCGGTGACGGCAACGACGTCTATTTCGGCGATGACAGCGACGGCGGCACGGGCATCGACACGCTCGAYMTSTCGGCGATCATGGCGAACCTGACGGTCGATCTCGGCAACGGCCTGCTCGGACGCGGCAGCGCGGTCAGCACGGACAGCGGCAGCGACACGCTCTGGAGCATCGAGAACGTCGCGACCGGYKCGGGCAACGACACGATCACGGCCAGYGCSGCGGTGAACGTGATGGAGGGCGGGGCGGGCAACGACACCTTCCGCTTCGAGAGCAAGGAAGCGGCGGATGGCGACACCATCCTCGACTTCGAGCCCGGCGATAAGCTCGACCTSTCCGGCATCGACGCCAATGGCGCGCTCGCCGGCAACCAGAGCTTCACCCTGACCAGCGGCCCGGCCTTCACCGCCACGGCCCAGCTGGTGGTCTCCTACGAGACCCGGGCCGACGGCGACTACACCGTGGTCAAGGGCAATGTCGACGCCGACGGCGATGCCGACTTCCAGATCAACCTGAAGGGCAGTCACACCCTGACCGCCGGCAACTTCGCGCTCTAGAAGCCGTGTCCTCCCGGCCGGCGGACCCMSTGTCCGCCGGCCGCCTTCCTGCCGACTGCTTCTCCTTTTGACGGTTTGCGATCATGGCACCTTCCAAGGCACAGACCTCCGCCCGCAAGCGCGATGCCGCCAGGCTGACGCTCGGCTTCCGCTCCGCCTTCCTCTTCCTGTTYGCGGTCTCGGGGCTGA
>NZ_JBFTLD010000498.1:0-1641 GCF_056396265.1 Allobosea sp. 05T422_2
GTCATTGTTCGATGGCTTTGAGATGTGGCAGAAGCGCTCCGGAGGATCCGCATGACCGATTTGCCCACCCTGTCCGAGATCAAGGCCGCCAAGGCTCTTGTGGACACTGTCTTCCCGGGAACGCCGCAATATGCCTGGCCGCTGCTGCAGCAGCGTCACGGCTTCGAAATCGTGGTGAAGCACGAAAATCACACGCCGATCGGGGCTTTCAAGCTGCGCGGCGGCATCGTCTATCTCGACCGAYTGAAGCGCGAGCGCCCGCATGTGAAGGGCGTCGTCTCGGCGACRCGCGGCAATCACGGCCAGAGCATCGCGATGGCGGCAAGCGGAGTCGGGCTGCCTTCGGTGATCGTCGTGCCGCTCGGCAATGCTGTGGAAAAGAACGCCGCCATGAAGGCGCTCGGAGCCGAGCTGATCGAAACCGGCCGGGATTTCGACGAGGCCCGGGCCGCGGCTCAGCAAATCGCCCGCGAGCGCAGCTATGAGATGGTGCCGTCCTTCCATCGCGATCTCGTCTGCGGKGTCGCAACCTATGCGCTCGAGCTTTTCACTGCGCGGCCGAATCTGACGCGCGTCTATGTCGGGATCGGACTTGGCTCCGGCATCTGCGGCCTGATTGCCGCGCGCGATGCGCTCGGCCTCAAGACCGAGATCATCGGCGTCGTCTCGGAGATCGCCGATTCCTACGCCCGCTCGGTCGAGGCGAAACAGGTSGTCGCRGTCGAGGATGCKCCGAGCTTTGCTGACGGCATTGCGGTCCGGGTGCCCGATGCCGGTGCGCTCACGATCATCYTGAAGGGCGCGGCGCGGATCGTGCGCGTCAGCGAAGATGCGATCGCCGAGGCGATCCGGAGCTATTATCTCGACACCCATAATCTCGCGGAAGGGGCCGGGGCTGCRCCGCTGGCGGCAGCAGCAGCCGAGYTCGAACTCAACCAGGGCGCCTCGGTTGGCGTCGTCCTTGGGGGCGGCAATATCGACATGCCGGTCTTCCGCAAGGTTCTTGCCGGGGAAACCCCTCGCATTGGCTAGTTCGAAAGCTGCCGACGCAGCGGGTTGGAAGTGCTGGTCGCTGGCATTTCTCAGCGCGGYGCTCGCCCTGGTCCTGCTTGTCTTCGGCTTCATCGCGGTGATGGATCCGTTCGGTTCGCGCCTTGCCACCGGACAGGCGGCGCGCCCGCTGATGGATCTCAACCAGCGCTACATGTACCCGCAGCTYGTCCGCTCGGGCGCGTTCGATTCTGCCATCTTCGGGACATCGACGATGCGGCTGCTCGACCCTGCKGTCCTGTCGCAAGGCCTCGATGTCCGCATGGCCAATCTCGSCATGAACGCTGCCACCCCKTGGGAGCAGGTCCAGATGGCGGAGTTGTTCGCGCGCAARACGGCTACGCCCAAGGCKGTAATCTGGGGCATCGACACGACATGGTGCGATCCCGATGCGACCGAACCAGGTAAACGCCTGACGCCGCGCCCATTTCCGCCCTGGCTCTATGACGACGCCCGCTGGAATGACTGGCCGAAGCTGATCAACCTGACCACGCTGGAAATCGCGGGCCGCCTTCTGGCGCAYAGGCTCGGATATCTGCCTGAGCGGATCCGCCGCGACGGCTACGAAGTGTTCACGCCACCAGAACAGAC
>NZ_JBFTLD010000499.1:0-1638 GCF_056396265.1 Allobosea sp. 05T422_2
GCATCAGCGCGCCCCAGAGCGCCCTGTCTCGCGTGTGGCCCGAGGTCATTTCGGCCGATACMGTTGCCGGCGCTGACATGGTGGTGGCGGTCATCAGTTGTCCTCCGAGGCCCCGCATTCTTTCGACGGGTCGGCATCCCACGGCGTGTTCGGCCGCAGGATGCCGTTTTCGCGGTCGTTCAGGTCGTCGGGATCAGCCGGCGATCTGCTTGATGCGAGCGATCATCTCGTCCACGGCCTGTTCGGGCGAGATCTTGTCCTGGACAACGCGGTTCACCGCCTTGGCCCAGACGTTCTCGGCATTCACGGTCGTGAAATTGTAGTTGTAGACGAACTGGAACGGAACAGTGCCGTCCTTGTACTGCTTGTAGACGACCGCGCGGTGCGGGTCCTTGCCATCGGACCAGAACGGAGCCTCGATGCCCTTGAGCGTCGTCGGCACCCAGCGCCCGGCCGAGCCCTCGACGAAGGGACGCAGGTTCTCGTCCTTCATCAGGAAGGCCATGAACTCCTTGCCGCGCTTCTTGTTCTTCGCATCGGCGAAGATCACGGCCGTCTTGACCGCCGCCAGGTTCGTCATGGGGCTGCCATCCGGCTTCCTCGGGAACTCGGCCGTGCGGATGTTCTCCTCGTAGTTCTTCTTCGCGGTCGCCCGCTGCTCGGCGGTCAGCGCCGGATTGTTCATGTCGTCCATGTGCTTGCCGGCGATCGAGATCGTGGCGTTATGCGTGGCAACGGTCGTGCGGTTGTGGAATGCGACGTTGTTGTCTGGGTCGAGCCAGTTCACCGACGAGGGCGGGGTGCAGCCGCGTTGGAAGATGTTCGCATAGGCCTTGACCGCCTCGATCATCCCGGCCCGGTTCTTGGGCTGGTCGAGGACGATCTTGCCGTTCTCGTCGACGACCTGCGCGTTGAAGGCGTTGGCGAAGGTCAGGAAGCTGTAGAAAGTGTCGGAGGCGGCGACGCCCATGGGATGGCCGATGCCGTAGATGCGCTTGCCCTTGGCCCGCAATGCGCCCTGAACCTTGTCACACCAGAAATCCCAATAACCGTCCCAGCCCTTGGGGATGTCCGCTTCCTTGAAGCCCGCCTCCTCCAGCATGTCCTTCCAGTAGGTGATGTGCATCATCTGCTGTTCGACGGGGAAGGCGTAGTAGGATTTCTTGCCGGCCTTGTTGTTCATCAGGAAGGTCGTCGCCAGCGCCTGCGGCTGGAACTCTGCCTTCATCGGCTCGATCACGTCGGTGACGTCCTCGAGCTTGCCGTCGAAGGCCCATTTCCCGGTCGTGCGGAAATCATAGGTGGTGCAGAAGCCGACATCGGGAGGCGTTCCGGCCTCGACGGCGCCGACCGATTTGGTCACGCAATCCTCAGTCGCATAGAGCGAGAGATCGACCTTGACGCCCGTCGCCTTCTGGAACTTGTCGACCACCGCGAGCAGGGCATCGTCCTCGCCCTTGTAGAAACCCTTGGTGAACCAGACCGTCACCGTCTCCTGCGCAACGGCGGCGCCGGACCAGCCGGCGGCGATCGCCGCGAAGGCTGCACCGGTCACGAGATAACGCATGGATTTCATTGAGAACCTCCCATTTCAAACGTTTAAATCTGACGTTTTGGTACGCCTTCACCGAGGAGACT
>NZ_JBFTLD010000500.1:0-1612 GCF_056396265.1 Allobosea sp. 05T422_2
CTCCCTGACAGTGGGGGCTTGCTGAACCAACGAGGCTGCGGCGCTGAGGTTCCGGCAAAATCGGGCCGATCCTTGGGCTGCAGGTCGCGGCTGGGCCATGCCGGCCGCGGCCCGAGCGGCACTCATGGCGCAACATCCGCTGCATCTGCTCCACTCACATGGAATCGACGCCGGGTCCGAAGCGGACGGAGCGCCGTACGGCGCAGCCTGGCCTCAGAAGCCGACCCTGAGCTGCGCGGAACCACCGAGGCGGTTGCTGCCCGCGGAAAGTTCGCTGTCGAGGTTGAGGCCGAGCGTGATGCGCTCGCTGAGCCTGGCGTTGAGGCCGGCGGCGACGAGCGCGCTGTTGCGATCGGCTTGCGCGCCCGTCGCGCTGAAGGCCGCGCCCGGAAAACCCGCCAGGCTCGCGGTCAGGTCGGCATCGCGCTGAAAGTAATGCGCCCAGACCGCCCGGACATAGCCGGTGACGGGAACCCCATTGAGGATCGTGTCGGCGTCGAGCTGCAGGCCGAGTTCGCTGCGGCTCGTGACGTCGTTGCGCCTGGCCAAAGCCAGCGCGCCGGCAGTGGCGCCGGCCCAGTTGCTCTCGAGCACGGCCGGACTCTGCGCCCGCGTCGCCTGGAGGGCGGCCAGCGGCGAGAAGCCAAAGCCGGTCCAGTTCAGCACGGTTGCGCTCGCCTGCAGGCGCCCGCTCCAGGCTGTGGTGTCATAGGACGAGGACAGGCTCGAGCCGAGTGCCGGAATGCCGCGGCTGATATCATTGTCGAGCCGGGCATAGCTCGCCGCGGCGCCGAGCCTGACCGGCCCGAGCTGGGTGACGCCGTAGAGGCCGGCCTGGACCACATCTGCATCGATCTTCCCGAGCACACCGCGCAGCGAGGCGCGCGCCGTGCCGGCGGAGACGGCGAAGCCTGCGACCGTGCCGGGCATCAGCCGGAGATCGACCCCCGTCGCGAGATGTGCGTCGTCGATCTTGCGTCGGCTCGAGCCCACCGCCGCGTTGCCGCCGGTCCGACCATAGGAACCGAAGCCCGCGCCCCAGACCGAATAGGACCGGGCATCAAGCCGTGACGGCCCGGCCGGTTGATCCGCGCCCTTGCGCACCAGGGCGGAGAAGGCGGCCGTTCCGGGGCCCGATCCGCCTGCCTGGTTCAATCTCCCTGCCGCCCAGGGATCGAGCATCGTGCGCAGGAACTGATCCGACGCGACCTCGGCCAGCGCCGGCGCGGCTGTATGGATCTCGCCCGAGAGCTGGTTGACCGCAGCCGGGATCGCCGCCGCCGGCAGGTTGTAGATGCCGAACAGCGACGAGGGATCGCCGCCGCCCGCCACCGCGCCGTCGATCGCCGAGGCGATCGCATAGGCATTGGCCGGAGCCGTGACCCCGAGCTGCGGTGCCGGGTTCACGATCGGTGCCAGCGGCTTCGGCGTCAGGGTCAGCCGGACGTCGTTGGCGGTATAGCTCACGCCCGTGGTGATGCCGTCGCCAAAGCTGCCGGTCATGTCGACCGGGCTGAACTGGCCGCCGAGCCCGCCCGCAGCCGAAAGCAGCGTATAGGGGCTGTTGAAGTGATGGGCGCCTCCGAGTGGCACGATCCGCAGCGTGCCGGCG
>NZ_JBFTLD010000501.1:0-1575 GCF_056396265.1 Allobosea sp. 05T422_2
GCTATGGCCGGGACGACACTGCGCGGGACGCCCATTTGCGTGAGGGAGGCCGGCATGCCGAGGCGCTGGCTCAGGTCGGCGATCCAGTTGGCGAGGTCGGTGTCGGGAGCGAGATCGAGCGCGCGGCGGATCTCCACGTATTTCAGGCCGCATTCCGGCTCGTTGAAGCGCAGCACCGCCGGCAGCAACACGGCGTTCAGCGTGCCGTGGTGAAGCGAGATATCCTTGAGGCCACCAAGCGGGTGGGAGAGCGCATGCACCGCGCCGAGGCCCTTCTGGAAGGTCAGGCCGCCCTGAAGGGCCGCCATCATCATCTCCTTGCGGGCTTCGCGATCGGATCCATCGGTCACGGCCCGCTCGATATGTGCGACTGCGCGCTTCAGCCCGTCGAGTGCGATCGCCTCGGCGGGCGGGTTCTCGCGCGGGCTGAGATAGGTCTCGATGCAATGGGTGATCGCATCCATGCCGGTTGCGGCGGTAAGCCAGGCAGGCAGGGCGAGCGTGAGCTCGGGGTCGCAGATCGCGAGCCTTGGAATCAGATGTGGCGAGATGAAGCCGAGCTTGCGCCCATCCCTCAGGGTGATCAGCGCGGCGCGCCCTACCTCGCTGCCGGTGCCCGAGGTGGTGGGGATCGCGATCACCGGCGCGACGGCTGCKGTCACTTTCGGAATGCCGCCGAGGATCGCCGCATAGGTTTCGAGTGGTCCATCATGACCTGCGAGCAGCGCCACGCCCTTGGCGAGATCGATTGGCGAGCCGCCGCCAATGGCGACAAGCCCGTCGCATCCGCTTTCGCGATACAGCGCCAGTGCTGCGAGCACGGCCTCTTCTGTCGGGTTGGTCGGCGTGGCATCGAAGATCGGGGCGGCCTGCAAGGCTGGAGAATGCGCCTGAACCGTGCCGACGAGACCGACAGCGACGACGCCCTTGTCCGCAATGATCAGTGGCTCGCGCATGCCCAGCGCGGTGAGATCGGCATCGATGCCGGCGACCTCGCCGAAGCCGAAACGGGTCGTGGTGAGATAGGTGATCAGGGCCATGGGCGTCCTCGTGGGGCTGGCCTCGTCTCGTCTAGCGGCTCGGCCTTATTGAGATGAGCTCTTGGTGTGGCATGGCCGCCGCCAGGCGTCGACTGCAGAGCCCGCGCGGGGAGGGCGAGGCGAATGCATGAGAATGTCCGGGCCTGCCTCGTCAGCGGGAGCGCGGCGCGCCTCAGGGCGGGTCGAGCATCTCAGTGGTCTTTCCCGCCCGCCGTTCGAGCACCATCAGGGCGAGGCCGGCAACCACGATGAGGCCCGAGCCGATCAGCATCGAGAGCGACGGCCAGTCGCCAAAGATGAACCAGCCGAAGATCAGGGCCCAGACGATCAGCGTATACTGGTAGGGCACGACGACAGAGGCCTCCGCCAGCTTGAGCGAGCGTGTGACGCAGAGATGTGCGGCCATGGCGACGATACCGAGCAAGCCGAGCAGCCCGATATGGGCGAGGCTCGGCGTCGTCCAGCCGAAGGGCAGCAGGATCAGCCCCATGACAAAGGCGCCCAGCGTTTGCCAGGCCACGAGCGTCACATCCGG
>NZ_JBFTLD010000502.1:0-1574 GCF_056396265.1 Allobosea sp. 05T422_2
CCTCCGTACAGAACCCCATCACCCGTTCGACGCCGGCGCGGTTGTACCAGCTGCGATCGAAGATCACGACTTCGCCGGAGGCCGGGAGATGGGGCAGATAGCGCTGGACGTACATCTGCGAGCGTTCGCGATCGGTCGGCGGAGGAAGCGCGATGACGCGGAAGACCCGCGGGCTCACCCGCTCCGTGATCGCCTTGATGACACCGCCCTTACCGGCGCCGTCACGGCCCTCGAAGATAATGCAGATCTTGGCGCCGGTATGCTTGGCCCATTCCTGGAGCTTGACCAGTTCGCCATGAAATTCCTTCAACTGGCGCTCGTAAGGCTCTCGCTTCATGGCCTTGCTGACAGGAGCATCCATGATCACGCCCTCCCGGTTAGGACCAGGCCAGGAAGAAGGCGACATCGCCGGGCAGCCCACCCGGCCAGTCGATGATCATCGCGCGCAGCCGATAATTCGCGGGCTTCAGATGCTCCTTCCAGAATTCATAGGCCTGGCGCGGCCGTCCGGTGAGCGTCGTCGGCCAGTCCGCCTCTGAGTTGTTGAGCGCACGGCCCTTGTCGTTGCACAGCGCGCTCGGAAACCGCATCACCATGACCTCGCGCTCGCCACGCTCGGCAGCCGCGCGCGTCTTCACTGCGAGGTTGTGCTTGATCCGGGCAATCAGCTCGGCATTGACCTCGACCTCTTCCGCAAGCGTCTTGATCAGCTTCTGGCGTGCCTCCTCGGCCTTATCCATGGCACCCAGCATCTTGGATGCCTTCGCCATCTCGATGTCCGCCATGTAAACTTTCAGGTCGTCGGCCGACATGAAACTCTCGTCGGCGAGAATGTCGGCTTTCGCGCCGTGCGCCGCGGTCTGGGGCATTGCCGTTTCCTCTCCAGTCGAAATCGCGATTGCCTGCCTCGTCAAATGCCGTCCGGACGACCAAGGGTTTCCCTGAGCTCGGCTTCGAGGCTCTCGACGAGCTGTCGATATTCGATGCAACGCGCCTTGCGGATCGGCAGGGCCGAACTCTCCCATTCCGCCAAGGCCCGTTCGGCTTCGGCGAGGTCTGCGCAGAGCGTGCGAAAACTCTCGCTGCGGAGTGCTCTTTCCCTAATCGACCTCCCATAGGCTGGAAGATGCCGGATGGCAGCCAGCACACCCTGATCCATCGCAACGGTTCTCCCGCCGACGAGCGCCACGTCACGTCCACTATGGAGAAAGATCGCGCCCGCGGGAGTAACTAACAGGAGGCTACGCCCGGCAAGGGGCCGCAACCGATGCGTGCGACCAGTGAAACTGASTCAATAGGGGCGGGACTTGCGGAAGCTCGCACAGCGTCCCGACCGCTCGACAGCGTGTTACGAGCGTAACCTCCCGTTAGCTACTCCCGCCCCCTTGGGCCGTCGCCTATCGTTGCAGCTTCACCGAAGTCCCCCTTCCCCCCGCGGTCGCAGAGGCGAACGACGAGGGATCCAGGCGGGCCAACCCGGAGGCCACAACATGTCGACATTGAAGCACTGGTCGCTTGCTTTCGCCCTGCTTGCCGGCGTGGCGTCCTGGTCCGACAGCCAGCCGGCCAGAGCG
>NZ_JBFTLD010000503.1:0-1565 GCF_056396265.1 Allobosea sp. 05T422_2
CCCCATGGCATGGGATTGTTGCTTATTTATATCGGATAAATTCATTCGCAAATTCGAAATAAAACCACATCGATTTCGATTTGCTTGATTGACTACGTTTTTTCTATCCTGACCCAACGAGTAGACATGCCAATTGCCACTGTTGATGTTCCGAGGCTCGATGGCACCCGTTGCCTGATCATGGGTGGCGGCGGATTTCTCGGTATCAACCTGGCCAACGCTCTGGCCCGTCAAGGCGCGGTCGTCCGGGCCTTCGGGCGCGCGCCGGCCGATCGGCGGGCGCTGGACGAGCGGGTCCATTGGAGCAGCGGATATTTCGAGGATCAAGCGGCCATCACCGAAGCCGCGCGGGGGCAGGAGATCGTGTTCCATCTCCTGAGCAGTTCGGTGCCGGGAAGCCCCGGGCAAAAGCCTGTTTCCGATCTCGAGACGAATGTGCTGGGCACGTTGCGCTTCCTGGATATCTGCAACGATGCCGCCGTCAGAAGGGTCGTCTTCGCCTCGTCTGGCGGTACCGTCTATGGCCCGGCCGACAGGCATCCGATCGCGGAAACCGCGCCGACCCATCCGATATCGGCCTATGGTGTCGGCAAGCTTGCGATCGAGAAATACCTCGCCCTGTATCACCACCTTTACGGGCTCGAATATCTCGCCTTGCGCATCGCCAACGCCTATGGCCCGCTGCAATCGGCTCTGAAGCGCCAAGGCGTCGTCGCCGCGATGCTCAGTCACGCGCTCGCCGGCAAGCCGCTCGAAATCTGGGGCACGGGCKAGATCGTGCGCGATTTCATTCATATCGACGACGTCGTCTCGGCCTTTCTCTGGGCCGCGACCTATGACGGGCCTCACCGCGTCATGAATGTTGGATCGGGGGCAGGGCTCAGCATCAATCAGGTGGCGAGCGATATCGAGGCCATCACCGGCACTGCCGGCCKGTCCAGGATCTATCGCGCCGGCCGAGCCGCGGACGTGCCCGTCAACATCCTCGAAATCTCGCTGATCACCCGGGAAACGCCTTGGAGACCCAGACGCGCCTGGCTTGATGGCCTGCGCAGCACTGCTGAATGGCTGGCGGCGAAAAAGCACGCGCCGCTGATGTGATCCGACGCATKATTTCGGGGGCGCCAGGGCAATCTCCGCACGCTTCTGCGTCCGTTCTACAGCGAGACGGGGCGGCCTTCGATCGATCGGGAGCTGATGATCCGGACGCTGCTCATCGGCCGACAGAGCGCGTTGTTCGAGACGACGATCCGGCGTTGCATCGCGGACGGGCTCGCCGGCGCAGCCGGCGGTCGTAGACGGACAGTCATCAGATTGGGATGCGAGGTCATGGCGATCGACCGCGATTTCCCCCTAGATGCCCATTGTTCTCAAGAGCCGAAGCGATTGCGGCGGCCCATGCGAAGGCATGGGCGCGACTGATCCAGACGCCGAAAGCGGTGCTGTAGCCACGGCGAACCCTGAGCTGCCCCAAGCGCTAGAGCATCGGACCGGAAAGTGGAATCCGGTTTTCGGAAAATCCGATGCTTAAACAAAGAGCTAGATCGCCGCTCCTGCGTCCGAAC
>NZ_JBFTLD010000504.1:0-1513 GCF_056396265.1 Allobosea sp. 05T422_2
GTATTTCAGCTATCCGGTCAAGTGAGGAGATCGTCATGGGTACAAACGAATTCCTCTTCCTCCTCACCGGACTGAAATGGACGGTCTTCCTTTCGGTGATCGGCTTCGTCGGGGGCGGTATCTTCGGGCTCGGCGTCGCTCTGGCGCGGACCTCCGGTATTCCGCTGCTGGAGCGTGCAACCTCAGGCTATATCGCCATCTTCCAGGGCACGCCGCTGCTGATGCAGCTTTTCGTGGTCTATTACGGACTGGCGCTGATCGGGTTGAAACTCGACTCCTGGGTCGCCGTCTCGATCGGCTTCACGCTGCATGCCAGCGCCTATCTCGGCGAAATCTGGCGTGGCTCAATCGAAGCCGTGCCGAAGGGCCAGACCGAGGCCGCCAAGGCGCTGAGCCTGAACTATGTCTCGCGGATGAAGGATGTGGTCCTGCCGCAGGCTATCCGCATCTCGCTGCCGGCGACGATCGGCTTCCTGGTGCAGCTGATCAAGGGAACGTCGCTGGCTGCCATCGTCGGTTTCACCGAGCTGGCCCGGGCTGGCAACATCATCTCGAACCAGATCTTCCAGCCTCTCCTCGTCTTCGGGATCGTGGGGGCTCTGTACTTCGTCATGTGCTGGCCGCTCTCGCTCTTCGGCGCGCGGCTGGAACGCCAGTTTGCCGCGGCAACACGCTGACGAGGCCGGCAACAGACACCGCGCCAATTCCGGCCAGGCAAGTTCAACCAGGCAAGATCAACCAAGCAAGATCAACCAAGGGAGTGAGACATGACATCTTCGAACAAGGGATTGCTCAACCGCCGTCAGGCTCTGTTGGCCGGCGCGGTCGGGCTTGCGGCGCCCGGCCTGCTGCTGCGGCCTGCGCTGGCGGTGACGCCGGCGGAGATCAAGGCGAAGGGCAAGCTGGTCGTGGGCATCCAGGGCGACAATCCGCCCTGGGGCTTCGTCACCAGCGCCGGCAAGCAGGATGGGCTGGATGCCGATATCGCGGCGCTGTTCGGCAAGGAGCTCGGCGTCCCCGTCGAGTTCGTGCCGCTCGAGGTCAATAACCGCATCCCGGCCCTGACCACGGGGCGCGTCGATGTGCTGTTTGCGACCATGGCGATGCTGCCCGAACGGGCCAAGGTGGTGCAGTTCAGCAAGCCCTATGTCGCCAACACGATCGTGCTGATCGGGCCGAAATCGGCGGTGATCAAGACCAACGAGGACATGGCGAAGTTCACCATTGGCGTGGCCAAGGGCGCAGCCCAGGATACCCAGGTCACCAAGAACGCGCCGGCCAGCACGACGATCCGGCGCTACGACGGTGATGCCCCCAGCATCCAGGCGCTGGTCTCGGGCCAGGTCCAGGCGCTCGGCGGTAACATCTTCTACATCCAGCGTATCGAGCAGGCCCGGCCGGGCGAATTCGAAAACAAACTCGAATTCCAGAACCTCTACAACGGCGCCTGCACCCGGCAGGGCGAGAAGGAGATCAACGCCGCCCTCAACGCCTTCATCGACAAGATCAGGGC
>NZ_JBFTLD010000505.1:0-1511 GCF_056396265.1 Allobosea sp. 05T422_2
CTCTATATATGCCGCGTATAATTCTCTATGAGCTCCTGTATTTATCATATCGAATAGTATTTCGTATTCCGCACCTTCGACATCGAGCTTGAGAACGACGACATCATACAGCATTTTCTTTGCMATGATGAGGTTCGACAGCGAGAATGTCTCTACGACGTCAGAATCTGCATCCCCCGCGGCATACAGGCTGCTATTGTGCTCGGGAACGATCGATCGCCCTTCATAGGTAGGTTGGCGTCGATCCGACGGAGGCCCAAACAACTTGGTGAAGCCCTCCCGGACGCTCGCCGCCTTACCGATGATCTCGATATTCGCACTCGAACTCGCCTGGAGCGCCTGAAGATATGGCAGACAACTCTTGTTGGGCTCTATCATGATGAAATCAAAATATTCTTCGGTATAGTACCGACTGAATACGCTATATCCCTGCCCAACGTTTGATCCGCAATCGATGAAAAGCCCTCGCCCGCAAGAGCTGCTCTTTATCTTGGCGATAGCGCGCTTGGCGTCCGCTGACACGGCGATCCGCACGCGCATTGATCGGACTGGCGCGCTCAGCGATAGAGCGGACAACTCCAGAAAGCGGAGTGCACCCTCGTCCTGCAAGACGTCGGCTGACTGCTGAAGCTTGGCCGAGAGTCTGGCACTGAGACGTCCGGCTGCTCCCATTGCGGCGTTAGTCATTCCTACCTCCATGACCGCAATACGCCTTGAGCGATGTGCGGCCTCACCTGCCACGCGCCCGGCCCATTCCTATCCAAGCATCCCAACCACCCTGATCGACGGAACGTCGCTCCATGCGTCTCGTCGAGCCCCGGCGCCAATCGACTTCTGCCTGTGGCCCGAGCACATCATGGCTGCACAGTCTCGCGAAGCAGCGGGTCAGGCCGTCAGAGGACACTATGGAGACGCCTTGTGAGCGTCATCGTCCATTCGAAGGATACTGCGGACGCCCCCCGCGAAGGACCGTCAGAAATGCCATCGGATCGCTGGCGAGATCACGCCTTCGCCAGCTATCCGCCTGGAACGCCATCGCCCCCGTCAGACCACTCCGGCGTCGGAGCAAGACAGGCAACAGGCTGGCGCGCGCGTGAAAGCCTGCGGTTGCGACAGACGTCCCTGTTTGCCGCATCAGACCGGCGCATCCGCAAGGGCGTAGCGGACGGTTTCTCACCTGTCCTTGCGATGTGAGGAGAAGCGATGCAGAGCTTCCGTTCGCCGAGCTGCCCGCATCGCCGCAATGTCTTGGCTCCGCCACAGCAACCGATGTCACCAGCCCAAGTCAAATCACCAATCCGCCTCGCCGAACGTGCTACTTCGAAACCCGATATCGCTTCGACCACGCTCGGCGCAGGACGAGACCAGCCGCCAGCCCGATCATGCTGCCGACAATACTGCACGCCGCATCGACGACTCGTGGCGTGCGGCCCGGAATCCAAAATTGGGCCAGTTCGAACCCGACGGCGCCAATGATCAGCAAGGCGGCAGACAAGGGGGCGCCCTTGCGC
>NZ_JBFTLD010000506.1:0-1499 GCF_056396265.1 Allobosea sp. 05T422_2
GCCGTCGACGGTTGAGTAGAGCTCGGCGGGGACGCCCGCCGATTCGCGTCCGACGAGCACGATGTCGCCGGGAGCGAAGGCAAAATCGGTATGGGCGGTGGCCCCATCCGTCTCCGCCAGGATCAGCCGGTGGCCGCCCGCAAGCCGCCATGCATCGAAGGCCTTGAACGAATCATGCCGGGTGATCGCGGCGCGCTCGAGATAGTCCATGCCGGAACGCCGGAAATGGCGGTCCGAGACGTCGAAGGCCGCGGGTTCGATGATGTCGACCGCGATGCCGAGGCAGACGGCCATGCGAATCATCGTGCCCGAATTCTGCGGGATATCCGGCTGGTAGAGGGCGAGGCGCAACATGCGCTGCTGTCATGCGGTGACGTCATGACATGCGTCAAGCCTCTGGCCGCGACCTGACTGCTGCCCCATATGTCGCCAAGATTTCGTCGTCATGCCGGTMCATGGAGGGCGGTACGCCATGTTCGCCTCCCTGTTCCGTTTTCTCGAAAGCCGCATCGACGTCTTCGCGCCCTTTGACGAGGGCCAGACGCCGCCCAAGGGCGTGTGGCCATTCATGTGGCACCACATCAAGGGCGTGAAGGGCTGGATGGCCCTGATCATGCTCACCGGCCTCGGTTTCAGCGGTATCGAAGCGGCGATGTACCTGATGGTCGGCTGGTTCGTGGATCTGTTGGCGACCCAGTCGCCCGAGACGATCTGGCGCGATCACAGCACGGTGCTGCTCGGCGCGGCCTTCCTGCTCGTCGTGGTCCGCCCGCTGATCTATTTCGCCAATCATGCGATCGTGGACCAGGTCGTGGTGCCGCAGATCACCAATCAGATCCGCTGGCGCAACCATGTCTATACGCTTGGCCATGCGCTCTCCTATTTCCAGAACGATTTCGCGGGACGGCTTTCGGCGCGCGTGATCCAGGCGGGGCAATCGATCCGTGGCGCGACGATCGAGGTCATCGACGATCTCTGGTACGCGCTGATCTTCGCATCGGTGGCGATCGGCTTCTTCGGCTCGACCAGCCTCTGGCTGGCACTTCCGGTCATCGTCTGGTTTGCAGCCTATGTCGTGCTGCTGATCTATTTCGTGCCGCGCGCGAAGAAGCGCTCCGAGGCGAACTCGCTGGGGCGTTCCTCGACGACCGGGCGCATCGTCGATTCCTATACCAATATCCTGACGGTCAAGCTCTTCGCCCGCGCCGATGCCGAGCGCTCGTCGGTCCGCGACTCGCTGTCGCGCTGGAACGCCTCCTTCCTGCATTTGTCGCGGCTGATCACCGGTGTCAGCGTCATCCTGCAGACCATGAACAGCCTGCTGGTCGTGACGACGGCGTGGATTTCGCTGCATCTCTGGAGCCAGGGCATCATGTCGCCCGGAGCGGTCGCGGCCGCGATCGGCCTCGTGCTGCGGCTGGTGCAGATGTCGAGCTGGCTGATCCATCTGGTGCGCGGCGTGTTCGAGAATATCGGCTCCGTGCAGGAGAGCATGGAGA
>NZ_JBFTLD010000507.1:0-1499 GCF_056396265.1 Allobosea sp. 05T422_2
TGTCGCCTTCTGGGAGGTCCGGATGCTTCAAGAGCTATCGCGCCGCCAGTTTTTGAGAGGCGCAGGAACGGGACTGGCTGGAACAGCCATAGCTGCGCTGGGGTTCGGGGAGTCGGAGCAGGCGCTGGCTCAGGCCGTGCGCCCCTTCAAGCTGGCGCAAACCACCGAGACGCGAAATACC
The DNA here is from genome assembly GCF_056396265.1 of Allobosea sp. 05T422_2. NCBI lineage: Bacteria > Pseudomonadati > Pseudomonadota > Alphaproteobacteria > Hyphomicrobiales > Alloboseaceae > Allobosea > Allobosea sp. 05T422_2. The sequence goes on from NZ_JBFTLD010000507.1 coordinate 182, forward strand.
TGTCCCTATTGCTCTGTCGCCTGCGGCGTCATCATGTACGGCCTGGGCGATAGATCGAAAAATGCCCATTCGGCGATCATCCATATCGAGGGCGATCCGGATCATCCGACGAACCGCGGTACCCTCTGTCCCAAGGGCTCGGCCCTGCTCGATTTCGTCCATGCCGAGACGCGCACGAAATTCCCGCAATATCGCGGCCCCGRCCAACGTGACTTCAAGCGCATCAGCTGGGCGGAGGCGCTCGACCGCATAGCGCGGCTGATGAAGGACGACCGCGACAAGAATTTCATCGCCACCAATCAGGATGGTGTGACGGTCAATCGCTGGCTGTCCACCGGGTTCCTGGCGGCCTCGGCGACGACCAACGAAACCGCCTTCATGACCTACAAGGTGGTGCGAAGCACCGGGATGCTGGCGTTCGACAACCAGGCGCGCGTTTGACACGGACCGACGGTGGCCAGTCTGGCCCCAACATTCGGTCGCGGTGCGATGACGAACTCCTGGACGGACATCAAGAATACCGATCTCGTCGTCATCATGGGCGGCAATGCCGCCGAGGCGCATCCTTGCGGCTTCAAATGGGTCACTGAAGCGAAAGCCCAGCGGGGTGCGAAGCTGATCGTYGTCGATCCACGTTTCACGCGCTCGGCGTCCGTCGCTGATTTCTATGCGCCGATCCGGCAGGGCACGGATATCGCCTTCCTCCTGGGGGTGATGAAGTACTGCATCGATAACGACAAGATCCAGCACGACTATGTGCGCGCCTTCACCAACGCGCCGTACCTCGTGAAGGAAGGCTTTGGTTATCAGGAGGGTCTGTTCACCGGTTACGACGAAGCCAAGCGCGATTACGACCGCTCAAGCTGGGAATACGAGCTCGGTCCGGACGGCTACGTGCAGATCGACGAGACGCTGCAGCATCCGCGAAGCGTCTACCAGCTCCTGAAGACCCACATCGCGGCCTACACGCCGGAGATGGTTGAACGCATCTGCGGCACGCCGAAGGACAAGTTCCTGACGATCTGCAAGATGATCTCGGAGACGTCGGCGCGCGACAAGGTCATGACGTCGATGTATGCGCTCGGCTGGACCCAGCACTCCAAGGGCTCGCAGAACATCCGCTCGATGGCGATGCTGCAGCTGCTGCTCGGCAATATCGGCATGCGTGGCGGCGGCATGAATGCGCTGCGCGGCCATTCCAACATCCAGGGCCTGACCGATATCGGCCTGATGTCGAACCTGATCCCCGGCTATCTGACCCTGCCGACGGACAAGGAGGTCGATTTCACGACCTATATGAGCACGCGCGGCTTCAAGC
>NZ_JBFTLD010000508.1:0-1487 GCF_056396265.1 Allobosea sp. 05T422_2
GACCCAGAGTTCGGGCTGGTTCCCTCCATCAGAGCCGCAGCCCGGAGCCGGGGGCGCCCTATACCTATGTGACGACGAAGACATTCCTGGCGGTCTTGGGTCTCGCCAGCCTGCGCGACCTGCCCGATCTCGAGAAGCTCGAGGATGCGGGCCTGCTGAGCAAGGACACGCTGCTGGCGAGGCGATTCCGACGAGCGGCGCCGACGTTCTCCCCCTTTGATGACCGGGATCCGAGCGGTGGAACTGAGCCTCGCCTCTGACCTGGGATCGTTCAGCCGTACTCAAAAGTCTGGATTGGCGCGCTTGAAGACGAGCCGGCCCGCTCTAAGGTACGAATGTGTGTTGAGGGAGAGTTGCGATGGCCTACCGCCCCCACGATGTCATGTTTGCTTTCGCCAAGACAAGAAACGGCACGCACGTTGCGCTTGCGATGCAAAAACACCCCTACCGGAAAACGCCGAACGAGTTCGAGATCGAAGGGGTCGATCTTGACACTGAGCTGTGCCTGCAAAACGGCTTTCTCCCCGTCGGGCCAAGGGTCTGGTCATTGGTCGGTGATATCGACCAAGAAATGGCGGTCGCGTTTTTGACGGGTCTTGGCTTCGTTTACGACCCTCATATCGCGGCGCGGGATCGGGCAACGGATGTCGTCGAGGGTCGCTCGACTRAGGAGATCCTCGGTTTCTACCGCGCCGAATGGCTTGTGATGGTCGTAACGTCGGTCGCGCTGGCGTCTTGGGTTGCGATTTGAGCACTGTGATGGGGATCGACGCCGTGGTGGCCGGCCGGCTTGTCAGCACGCCGCAGCCCGGCTTTGCCCTGCACCAGCTGACCTAGGGCGGCGGCGCCGAGGGGAGGGCGACGCAGAACGCGACAGCCTCCCCTTTGATGACCCGGATCCGAGCGGTGGAACTGAGCCGAGAGCATGTCGGCGGATCCGCCCGGGCCCTCGCATTCAATCTGAGGCCTCACTCGGCGCGAAGATTCTCGGCTGACGCTTTGCCCGACCGCCTGTCTGGCACGAGCTCGTAGGAGATCTTTTGTCCTTCGCGCAGGTCGCGCATGCCCGCTCGTTCGACCGCGCTGATGTGAACGAAGGCATCCTGGCCGCCATCGTCCGGCTGGATAAAGCCAAAGCCCTTGGTCGAATTAAACCACTTCACTGTTCCCGTCGCCATAAGCCACCTTTTAATTAATCGACAAGCCAGCATCGCACGACGCTCGAATTGCGCAAGCCGAAGTGTTGACGTCATGCCGTAGGCTAAGGTGATTGGCATTTTCTTGTTGGAACAGCGTATCTCTCGATTCTCGGTAGACTGGATTGGCGTTATAGGGTTGGCAGCCGTCACCACAGAGTGACGCAACTGGTTAAGCACCTTATCGCCCCGTCGTTGCGAGACACCCCGACGGGGCGGAATCTTTATTTGTGTTGGCCGGGCTGACAGGTCGGTCGTTCCCAGGCGTTGATGGCCCGAACAGGGCAATGG
>NZ_JBFTLD010000509.1:0-1480 GCF_056396265.1 Allobosea sp. 05T422_2
CGGCAAATCACGCACCCCTAGATTGACCTGTCGGCTCTGGATCTGATGGCATGGTGTGGCGGTCTTCGTACTGACCACGGACAGAAGCATGATCCTGGCGACGAGATATCGTTCAGAGGGACTTGACGATCAAAGGCCCATTACAGAAGGTCCTTACAACTCGGCGCCCGGCCCCGCTTCCCCAGAGTTGCTMTTCATGCCACCTTGCGCGCCGCGCTGTCCGGCGCTGAGGAGAAATTCATGGGCTGGATCGTTCTCGGGCTCCTTGCGGYCGCTGCCATCTATCTTGTCATGACCTATAACGGGCTCGTTGCGATGCGGCAGCGGGTCAACCAGGCCTTCGCCGATATCGACGTCCAGCTGAAGCAGCGCCACGATCTGATCCCGAACCTTGTCGAGACCGTAAAGGGTTACGCCTCGCATGAGCGCGAGACCTTCGACGCGGTCGTCAAGGCACGCAACGCGGCCCTGTCGGCCCAAGGCCMGCAAGCGCAGGCAGCCGCGGAACAGCAGCTATCCGGCGCGCTGGGCCGCCTGCTCGCTCTTTCCGAGGCCTATCCCGACCTCAAGGCAAGCGCCAATTTCCAGCAGCTCCAGAGCGAACTCAGCAATGTCGAGGACAAGCTCGCGGCGGCGCGGCGCTTCTTCAATAACGCCGTCGGCGAGTTCAACGCTGCGATCCAGGCTTTTCCGGCCGTGTTCTTCGCGCCGCAGATGGGTTTCACCCCGCGGGAGTTCTTCGATGTCGGCGAGCAAGCACGCGCGCAGCTCGATGTCGCCCCCACTGTGAAGTTCTGACCGGCTCGAGAGYGGCAACGGAGCGGCGCCATGCCGGGTCAGGCCTTCGGGCTCTATACCCATATGCGCAACAACCGGATCCGGTCGGGTTTCCTGATCGCCGGGCTGTTCCTGCTGGTCTATCTGACAAGCTACGGCCTGATCCTGATTGCCTATGGCTATGGTGGGGTCGCGCGCGGACAGAGCGTCTATTCAGAGACGATCCACCTGTTCTGGTCCTGGTTTCCGTTCATCACGCTCGCGGCCACGGCCTGGGTCTTCATCGGCTTCAAGATCAATGTCGGGCTGATCGGCGCGGTCACCGGCGCCAAAGGCGTGACGCGGGAACAGAACCCCAAGCTCTACCGGATGCTGGAGAACCTCTGCATCTCGCGGGGGCTCACCGTGCCCAAGCTCTCGATCGTTGAAAGCGAAGCCCTCAATGCCTTCGCCAGCGGCGTCAACGACAAGCAGTTCACCGTCACGGTCACGACCGGCCTGATCCAGACCCTCACGGATGATGAGATCGAGGCCGTTCTTGCGCATGAGCTGACCCATATCCGCAATGGCGACGTCCGGATGATGATCATCGCCGTGGTGATCGCAGGCGTGATTTCGCTCATCGGCGAGATCATCTTCCGCAGCGTGGGGCGCGTGCGGGTCTCGTCCAACGATGACAAGAAGGGCAACGGCGTCGCCATCC
>NZ_JBFTLD010000510.1:0-1476 GCF_056396265.1 Allobosea sp. 05T422_2
GCTCGAAACAGACGTAGTGCCATTGGCCATAACGTCATGACGGCATGGCGGCATGGCGGCTTAGCCGGACCCCTGCACGTGGGTCTCGCTCCAGGTCTGGGTCGCCATCACACGACGCCCGCGGACGGTTGTAAGCCATAATCCTCCCGCGATACTCGAAATCGGTCGCAAGGCTGGAACCTTATGGGCAATACGGTTGCGTCGGGGGGAGGCAAGGAGGGCGCCTCGATGCATAACGCCCAGGGACTTTCGCTTCACGGCACGCTCGGCGGGCGCAAGTACCTGAACGCCGCCGAGCGCCGCCGCATCATCCGGGAGATCCACCAGGACCACGCACCGTTCTCGTCGTCCTCGTGCCGAAGCACCCCATGCACGTAGGTGTAGAGGCCATCGGGTCCGGGCCTTCGTGGACCATGCGAAGAGCAACTTCGTAACCGCGCTGGCGGGGCCTGAAAGGTCTAACATGTCGCTCAGGGGGACATCCGGTTTCGGGCATGCCGCGGAGGTCCGCAAATGGCGCACTGTCGAAGTGGATTTGATCGCGATCTACCGGTGCAAGCCACTTATATGGAAAGAACCTTGAGCAGATCGACGGTACTTGATACGCCAAATTTCTTCAAAAGATTCGCTCGGTGGATGTGGACGGTCCGGTGGCTGATCTGCAGCGTCCGCGCAATGTCCTTGCTGCTGCAGCCTTCGTAGAGCAGCTTCGCGACTTCTCGTTCGCGCGAAGTGAGGCGATGGCTGGACGAAACCCCGGGCGCCGCCGCGACGCTCAGATCCACGAACGTCCAAATTACGCGATCGTAGGGCTGGCCCCGGTCGAGCGTCGCCCCGTTGACACGGCACCAGAAATTCTCGCCGTCGCAGCGCTTCATCAGCCAGTCGTCTGAATAGAAGCCCTGCTCGGCGAGGATGGGAGCGATCCGCCGGCCTCGCAGCTCGAACTCCTCGACCGACGAGTAGAATGCGGCGAATGACTGCCCCTTGATCTCGTCCGGCGTGCCGCGCCACATCTCGCAAAACAGCGCGTTACATTCGACGATGACACGCTTGTAGAGGACTGCGCAGGACACCGGCAGTCGAACGAACAGTTCCTCGTAGTTCATCTTTCCTCCCCGGCACGAGACCAACCGCATTCCGGGGGAATGCCGGTTGCCTAGGTAAGCACGGTGACTGGACAGCCCCGTCATCGCCAACCTTAATCAGCCCTCATACCTATTTGCCTAGGTTACCCTCATCGCACAAGAACCTTCTCCGGTTCACGAGAATGCGATGGGGAGCCGGGGCCGCGTTAAATCTGTGAGGATCGGTTGAGCCGCCAGCACCTGACCAATCTCCGCATGCTCGATGTCCGTATGGGGCAGCTGAGATCCGATATCTGCGTGTCGATCCAGGGGGAGCGCATCGTCGAGATCAGCGACCGCCCGCCCAGCGACGGCGATGGCGAAACCATCGACCTGGGCGGTCGCGTGC
>NZ_JBFTLD010000511.1:0-1458 GCF_056396265.1 Allobosea sp. 05T422_2
CCCTGGAAGAGCCCGATATAGAGATCGGCGACATGACGCAGCCAGTGACGGGATGAGACCCGCGCCAGCAGGATTGCCATCCCCACCACGCCACCGCCGATGAAAGCGACAATCGAGAGCAGGACCGTCCAGCGTGTCGCGAGCAGCAGGTTGCGCAGGATGTCCCAGAAGGTGAAGTCCATCAGGACGGCCCCCCGATCAGGAATTTCCGTCCGGAGAGGCCGAGGATGCGGCGCAACCCAATGCTCAACGCCAGATAGACCATGGTGACGACGAAATAGGTCTCGAAGGCGCGGAAGCTGCGCGCCTGCAGCATGTCCGCCTCATAGGTCAGTTCGCGCACCGAGATCTGCGACACCGCCGCGGATTCGAGCATCATGATGATGACCTGGCTCTGCAACGCCGGGAAAATCACCTTCAGCGCCTGCGGGAGGACAATCTTGACGAAGACCAGCGCGGGTCGCAGCCCAAGTGCGCGGCCGGCCTCCCTCTGACCATTGGGCACGGCATCCAGCCCCGCGGCGACGATCTCGGTGCCATAGGCCGAGAGGTTGATCGTCATCGCGAGGATTGCTGCGACGGCAGGATCAAGCCGCAAGCCAAGACTGGGCAGGCCGAAGAAGATGAAGAACAGCTGGACCAGAAACGGCGTGTTCCGGATCAGCTCGACATAGCTGCCGACCATGCCGCGCAGCCAGGGAGAGCGGCTGCGCACCGCCGCTGCCCCCAACACGCTGCAGACTGTACCGAGCACGGTCGTGACGGCGATCAACCCCACCGTCGCCATCGCGCCGCGCGCGATGGGTTCGGAGGCCTGGCTCAGCCAGTCGAAGTTGAGGCTGTAGGCCAAGCTTCAGAGATCCTTGGGATCAAGTGGCTTGCCGAGCCACTTGAGCGAGGCCTTGTTCAGCGTGCMGTCGGCGAGCAGTTTGGCGACAATCTCGTTGAGTGCCTGCTTGAGACGCGGCTCGTCCTTGTTCAGCGCGATATGGTCCGGCGACGTCATCAGCTGGAATTTCTGCTCGGGCTTCAACGTGGTCTGGCGCGAGAGCACCTGGGCGCCGACATCGTTGCCGACGACCATCAGCTGCGCCTGGCCCGAGATGAAGGCCTGGATGACGGAGTTGTAGCTGTCGAAGCGCTTGATGTCGGCGGAAGGCGGCGCAGCCTCGGTGAGCGAGGTGTCTTCCAGCGTGCCGCGGCTCACCGCGATCGACTTGCCGGCGAGGTCTGCCTTGCCTTCGACCTTTACGGCCTGCGGCCCGATGACGGCGATGTAGTAAGGGGCGTAGGCAGCGGTAAAATCGATGACCTTCTCGCGTTCGGCGCTGTGGCCGACGCTGAGCAGGATGTCGACGCGACGCTCGGTCAGATACGGAATGCGGTTCTGGCCGGTTACGTTGACCAGGTTGAGCTTCACCTTCAACGCGTTGGCTATGGTCTCGGCGATGTCGATGT
>NZ_JBFTLD010000512.1:0-1404 GCF_056396265.1 Allobosea sp. 05T422_2
ACCGCCTTGCCCTCGACCACCAGGTTGATGTCGATGCTCTGCGTTGCCCGGGAGTAATCCAGCGTGTCGCAACCGCTGCCGCCATCATAGCAATCGGCCGCAGCATCGAGCGTACCGATGATCACGTCGTCGCCAGACCCGGCCTCAACCCGGTCCCTGCCCCCACCGCCATCGAGCGTATCGGCGCCGCTACCTCCCTCGATCCGGTCGTTGCCGGCACCGCCCTGGATCACGTCATTGCCGGTCCCACCGAACAGGCAGTCATTGCCGGTGCCGCCATCAATGACGTCATTGCCATCATTGCCCTCGATCCGGTCGTCGCCCGCTCCGCCGAAGAGCCGGTCATGGCCGGCATCGCCCTCAACCCTGTCGTCTCCGTCTCCGCCGACGACGATGTCGTCGCCGTCGCCGCCCTCCACCTCGTCATCGCCGTCACCGGCGTCGAGCAAGTCATTGCCGCTACCACCAAAGAGCCTGTCCTTGCCGCAGCCGCCGGCGAGGTGATCGTCGCCCTCCCCGCCATCGAGTACATCGTCGCCGTCATCGCCGGAGAGCGTATCGTTGCCGGATTCGCCGAAGAGCCGGTCGTTGCCGCCGCCGCCCGCCGCGACGTCGTCCCCCCCACCGAGACGGGCCGTGTCCTGGCCGCAGCCGAACTCGACGATGTCGACGTGGGCGCCACCGATGACGACATTGTTGCCATTACCAGTGCGGACGGTGTTGTTGCCGTCGCCGGTCAAGACAACGTTGTTGCCCTCACCGGCATCGATCCAGTCGTCCCCCTCACCGCCGTCGATGAAATCGTCACCATCGCCGCCATAGAGCCGATCATTGCCCTTACCGCCGATGATGATGTCGTTGCCGTTGCCGCCGAAGATGATGTCGTCGCCATCCTCGCCGAAGAGCTGGTCGTCGCCGTCATCGCCATAGATCGTGTCGTTGCCCTCGCCGCCATAGACGATRTCGTTGCCRCGGCCGGCATAGATCAGGTCATGGCCGGCGCCGCCGCGGATGAAGTCGTTGCCGGCGCCGCCATGCAGGATGTCSGAGCCGCCGCGGCCRTCGATCACGTCATTGCCGTCGCGCCCGTCGATCAGGTCGGCGCATTCSGTCCCGGTCAGGCTGTCATCGCCGGCCGTGCCGTTGATCTCGGTGAACTCGACGACSCTGAAGAGCGCGGTCTGKGCGACCGCGACGGTCTCGTCGCTGACCTCRTAGCTCAGCGTCACCGGGCCAAAATAGCCGGGCGYCGGGSTGAACTCCCAGCCACCCTCGACCGCGGTCAGCGTGCCGCTGGAGGCGGTGAGATTGCGGATCGCCAGCACATCGCCATCAGGATCCAGCGCCCCTGCGAGCAGTCCGATCGCGGTGATCAGCAACGTCTCGCAGCGCCCGATGCTGCGC
>NZ_JBFTLD010000513.1:0-1395 GCF_056396265.1 Allobosea sp. 05T422_2
CGGGAATACGAAGGTCGGCCCGATGCCCCAGATGATGCCGTGCGTCGGCTGCTTCGGCGAGAAGAAGAAGCTCGGGTTGATGTCGCCGAGGCCGAACTCGCGGTCACCATTCACCGTTAGGGCCGGTTGCGAGATCACCGGCGTGATCCAGCGCGTGATCAGGTTCCAGTCCTTGTTCAGCGTGATCGGGATCACGGGCTGGATGTTGAGGACATTCTGCAGCTGCTTATGCGGGCCGACATTGAAGTTGGAATTGTTCTGGAACGGCAGGCTGATCATGTCGGCAACGGGGTTTTGCGCCGCCTTGGCAAGATCGTCGGTGCTCTTTTCGGGGCCCTCCTGGGCGATGGCGAAAGAGCTCGCCAAGCCGATTGAGATGGCGAGCGCGACCCTCAGTCCGAATCGTCCGCAGCCTGTGCGTCGTCCAGTCATGATGTGCTCCGTCTGTCATCCAGACCATCTTTGATCATTGGAACAGAGTTCGCTGCTGAGTGCCAGATTAGGTATTGCTTGCAATGCGCAATCATCACCGTGTGTTGCTTGTGTGATACATGTCGACAATGTTGTGGCGGAGGCTCCGCTGTGTCTACGACAGTATTCGATGCATTGGGAATGCAATACGGTTCGACGGGAGAAGCTCACTCAAAGAATCGGGCCGATGGGGATCGACGCGATCACGTGTATTGTCGGGTTCTTCGTCTCCGCGATCGGGGGCGGCCTGATTTTCGACGGCGTGGTCGAAGCCTTGCAAATGCACGGTGTGACCACTTTGCACTGAGCGCCGCCTGCGCCTGAGCAGCGCACCCTGCGCATCGGGCGGGATCGCTGGACCTGAGAAATCTGGTTCTCGCCCATCCCAGCTACGAACCTTTGTTCGCGATCGCGAGTTTGCCGGCGCCATCGACGCCATGCTTCTGCAGATCGGCCAGCAACCCTTCGTCCGACAGGTCCAGCCGGTGCGAATGCTTCCAGTCGTGATGCGAGACTTCGACCAGGCGCTCGACAAGGTGGCGGGCGTCGGTTTCGATGGCGAGCTCGCGCCGTGCATCGAAGCTGCCGGGGGTCAGGTTGATCGAGCCGACGATCGCGCGTTTCTCGTCGGCCAGGAGCATCTTGCCGTGCAGCTTCAGATTCTTCAGCCGATGGATCTTGGCTCCCACATCTTCCATGATCCGCAGGCCGCCGACGCCTTCCACCAGCTTGTCGCTCTTCAGCTTGTGCGGCTGCCGCGCCATGATGTGGACCTCAACACCGCGGTTCAGCGCCCGGACGAGGCGCTCGATGATCACCGTGTCCTGGTAACGCTCATTCTGCAGCCATAAGGTTTGCTTGGCGTCGTCAATGAAGGCCGCGATCCGTTCTCGGCCGTTATTGGGGCACCAGATCAGCTTCGAC
>NZ_JBFTLD010000514.1:0-1349 GCF_056396265.1 Allobosea sp. 05T422_2
GAATAGCCGCGTCCAAGCTTTGCCAGCCTGACGCCTGCGCCTCCGCCGTTTTCCGGAATGAACTGAACGCCCGCCGTCGTCAGAGTCTCAGCAAGTGCTTTGTTGTTCATCGTGGCTAGCTTCGCGGTCTCATCCTTCGCCTCGAAAGCTCCGATGGTCGATTTAGAGACGCCGGACGCCTCCGCAAGATGGTCCTGCTGCCAGCCGACCAGAGCTCGAGCGGCTTTGAGGAGGCGAGGTGTCAAACGGATCATGAGCGCAACCTCATAGCTGTATTACAATTGCAACCTTTGTTGACAGGATACAGATAGACTGTATCCTGACTATAGGTCAGCAACTGAGATACAGCAAATGCCGCTCGCCTACAACATCGATCGCCGCATCGCCTTCGACAAGGCTGCCATCATGCGCCGCGCCCATCACGAAGGCCGCTTCGCCCTGCGCCTGTGCCGCACCATCACCGAGCGCCGCGCCCAGCTTTCCAACTGGCTCCGCAAGGCCTGGGCGGCCGCGAAGGCTGAGGCCTGCGAGCTTCGCCGTGCCGAGGAGCGCGCCGCCGCCATCGCAGCCTTCAAGGCTCAGCACGAGCGTGAAGCCGCTGCCCTCGCCGCCAGCTTCAGCGACGACGCCGCCGCGATCCGCTGGGAGATCCAGCGCGAGCACTACCGGCAGCATTTCAACGGCGACTGCACCAGTGCCTCCTATCGCGGGCCTATGTCGCTTGCGGGCCTGACACTGAGTGCAGCGGACCCGCATGGCCTTCAACTCGCGCTGTTCAATTGGGGAAATTCGTGACCTTCACGACCTTGCCAGTGGCGTCATAGGTGGTCCATTCGCCAACCTGTTTTCCGCTCTTGAAGTGGCCTGAACGCAGTTTACTGCCATCCAGCCTGAACCACTCCCAGTACCCTTCAAGCTCACCGCTCATCATGTGGCCCTTGGCTTTGATACTTCCGTCCTTGTGGCGGTCGCCCCTTTCTTTCATGCCTCCTCCTACCTTTCCGTTGTCGAGATGGTGCTCATCGCGACTGCGGTGCATCTGATGCTGCGGCGTGATCGGACCAGCGACAGCMCCAGATCGAGGAACCATCTTTCCTTCGGCGGTGCGATCCCACGGCGTCAATCGTAGACGGCGTTCCGGAACGCGCACCTCTGCTCCGCGAGGCCGATCTCGCGAATTGTTAGGCCTTTAGCGTCGCGGGCCTGTCGCGGTCCCAGTCGTTCTGCCGCTGGAATCGCGAAACGTCGTCACCCCTTGGCTGTCCGTGCTCGCGCGCCCGGTCGTCCGGCCCATGGAATCGTAGAACGTGGTCGAGCCTCGGCTGTCGGTMACTGACCGGCCTGTGACG
>NZ_JBFTLD010000515.1:0-1320 GCF_056396265.1 Allobosea sp. 05T422_2
TGAACCGCCCCGGGTACCGTGGAGGCTGGTTGGTTTAAGTTAATAGCGTTTCAGCGGCAGGCATTTGAAGCTGCTGATAGTAGTTTGCCTCAGCTTCGGCGGGCGGGATATAGCCAAGGGGTTCCATCAGCCGGTGGTGATTGAACCAGGCTACCCATTCCAGCGTGGCCAGCTCAACGGATTCACGCGTCTTCCAGGCAGTACGACGATGGATCAGTTCCGCCTTGTAGAGGCCGTTGATCGTCTCGGCCAAGGCGTTGTCATAGCTGTCGCCACGGCTGCCAACCGACGGTTCGATCGCCGCCTCCGCCAAGCGCTCGCTATAGCGAATGCTGACGTACTGCGAACCCCTGTCGGAGTGGTGGATGAGAGAACCATCGTTGCCAGGCTGGCGAGCGTAAAGCGCCTGTTCAAGTGCATCCAGAACGAAGTCCGTAGTCATCGACGAGCTGACCCGCCAGCCGACGATGCGCCGTGCGAACACGTCGATCACGAAGGCCACGTACAGCCAGCCCTGCCACGTCGAAACGTAGGTGAAGTCCGAAACCCAGAGCTGGTTCGGTCGCTGGGCCCTGAACTGACGGTTGACCAGGTCCGGCGGGCGCACTGCTTTCGCATCTGGAGTCGTCGTGCGAACCCGCTTGCCGCGAATTACGCCGCGCAAACTCTGCTGCTTCATCAGCCTCTCGACCGTACAGCGCGCCACCGCGATGCCTTCCCGGTTCATCTGCTTCCAAACCTTGTCAGCCCCGTAGACCTGCATGTTGGCCTGCCAGACTCGCTTGATCTCGGGCCGTAGCCACTCATCGCGTTTGGCTCGCGCAGAGCGCCGCGATGGTTCGCGAAGCTGCGCAGCATGGCGCCGATAGCCCGACGGAGCAATCTGCAAGACCTTGCAGATCGGCTCGACCCCGAAGGCGTCGCGATGCAGATCGACAAAGGCCTTCAGGACTTCAAACGGCGGTCGAGCTCCGCCTGGGCGAAAAACGCGCTCGCCAGCTTCAGGATCTCGTTGGCGCGGCGCAACTCCTTTACCTCACGCTCCAGCGCTTTGAGGCGCTCACGCTCCGACGTGGTCACTCCATCGCGCTCGCCGCTGTCGACTTGCTCTTGTTTGATCCACCCCAACAGCGTCTGGCTCGTGCAACCGATCATCGGTGCGATGGATTCGACTGCCGCCCACAGCGACGGATGCTCGCTGCGTTGCTCTTGAACCAGGCGTACGGCTCTCTCTCGGACCTCGGGGGAAAACTTGGTTTGCTTGCTCATGGGCTCCATTCTCTCAAGAATTGGAGCCTCCACTAAACCCGGGGCGGTTCA
>NZ_JBFTLD010000516.1:0-1266 GCF_056396265.1 Allobosea sp. 05T422_2
GTCGGGGACCACGAACGCGAACGCAACTTCCGACACGATCGCCAATATCGAGAATTTCATCGGCGGGAGCGGCAACGACTCGATCACCGGTGATGCCAACGACAACGCGCTCAGCGGCGGGGCCGGTAACGACGCGCTGACCGGTGGACAGGGCAACGACGTGCTCAGCGGCGGGGCCGGTGCCGACACGCTGAACGGCGGCGCAGGCAACGATCGTCTCGATGGCGGCGCCAATCCCAACACTACGGGCGACGTCATGACCGGCGGTGCCGGCGACGACACCTATGTCATCGACGATGTGGCAGGCACGGCTGCTCAACGGGACCAGGTCATCGAGGCTGCAGGCGCTGCCGGCGGCATCGATACGGTGACCGGAGCGGTCAATCTCGACCTCGCACTCTACGCCAATGTCGAGAACGTCACGCTGACGGGAACCGCGAATGTCAGCGCGACTGGCAATACCGGCGACAACATCCTCACCGGCAATGCCGGCAACAACGCACTGACCGGCGGCAACGGCACGGACACGGCGGTGTTCACCGGATCGGTGCTCGACCATACCCTCACCACGACCAATGCCGGCGTGCTGACCATTACAAGCGATGCCGATGGCCGCGACACGCTGACGACGATCGAAAAGGTTCAGTTCGGCGCGACGGCCTACACCACCCAGTTGGGAACGGCAGCCGGGACGACGATCACCGGCTCGGCTGGCAACGACCTGATCTTCGGCCTCGGGGGCAACGATACGATCAATGCCGGCRCYGGTGACGACGCCATCGTCTGGCGGGTCGGCGATGGYCGCGATGTCGTCAATGGCGGGGCCAACGGAACGGTCGGCGATGCCTTCAGCATCACCGGCGACAATTCGGACGAGGTCTTCTCGATCTATTCCAGGTTCGAGTGGCTGAAAGTCGCAGGCAATCTCGCCAGCGATCTCAATGCCAACACGGATATCGTGATCACCCGCAACGGCACGGGTACGGCCTCGGTCGTGGCCGAGCTGGATCAGATCGAAGAGATTTCGATCAATACCGGTGGCGGCAATGACAGCGTCCTCGTGGTCGGCAACCTGACCCCCTCGGATCTGCGCTTCAACACCATCACGGTGAACTCCGGCACAGGTGACGACACGGTCGACGTGACGGCTCTCGAATCGGCCCACCACGTCGTGCTCAATACGGGCGGCGGCTCCGACCATCTGGTTGGCATGCGTGCCCAGGATGAAATGCACGTGACCGGACCAGCTGCAGCCGGCGGATCGAC
>NZ_JBFTLD010000517.1:0-1234 GCF_056396265.1 Allobosea sp. 05T422_2
GTTCCTGGCGCAGCCGTCGCAGCAGGTCGAGCACTTGCGCCTGGATGGTGACGTCCAGCGCGGTCGTCGGCTCGTCGGCGATCAGGACCTGCGGATCGCAGGAGAGTGCCATCGCGATCATGACGCGCTGGCGCATGCCACCGGACAATTCGTGCGGATAGGCGGCGGCGCGCTTGTCGGGCGCAGGAATGCCGACGAGGCTCAGAAGCTCGATGCTGCGGGCGCGTGCAACTGCGCGGGAGAGACCGAGATGCCGCCGCAGCGGCCCGCCGATCTGCTCGCCCACGGTCATGATCGGGTTGAGCGCCGTCATCGGCTCCTGGAAGATCATGCCGATGCGGCGACCGCGGATCGCATCGAGTGACTGGCGCGGCAGGGTCAGGAGATCCTGCCCATCGAACATGACGCGGCCGGCCGTGACGGTGGCGGCTTCCGGCAGCAGGCCAAGCGCTGCCAGCGCGGTCAGGCTTTTGCCGGAGCCGGATTCACCGACGAGGCCGAGGCACTCGCCAGCGTGCAGATCGAGATCGACGCCGCGGAGCGCCTGAACCGGGCCGTTTTTCGCGCCGAAGGAGACCTGGAGGTCGCGGATGGAGAGCAGCGGCGTCATCGCCCGGTCACCCGGTCGGGATCGAGGCGGTCGCGCAAGCGGTCTCCGAGGATGTTGAAGGCCAGGACCGTCAGCGTGATCGCGAGCCCCGCAAATATGGCCGGTAGTGGCGAGCCGAAGATGTCGGCAACACCCTCGCGCACCATGTTCCCCCATGACGGGGCCGGAGCCTGGGCACCGAGCCCGATAAAGCTGAGCGATGCCTCGAGGCGGATCGCCGAGCCGATCCAGATCGTCAGCATGACGATGAGGGGGCCAGCGATGTTGGGCAGGACATGCATTCCAATGGTGCCGAACTTGCCGCGCCCCATGGCGATCGATGCGTCGACATAGGCCTCCCGCTTGACCGACAGAGCCGAGGCCCGCGAGAGGCGGATGAATGACGGTACGAGTGCTGCCGCGATGGCGATCGACAGGTTCTGCACGCCGGGGCCGAGCAAGGCGACGATCAGCACGCCGAGCAGAAGCGGATCGAACGACATCATCATGTCGGTGAGGCGGGTGACGATCGCCTCGGCCCAGCCGCCGAAGAAGGCCGACGCCGTGCCCAGGCTGATGCCGACAAGGGCGGCCAGCATCGGCGCGGCCACCCCGATCGTAATCGACAGGCGCGCTCCCTCGATC
>NZ_JBFTLD010000518.1:0-1218 GCF_056396265.1 Allobosea sp. 05T422_2
AAGGTGCTCGACACCACGGCGATGGAGGCCGCGGTCGCCGCGATCCTGAAGGCGCGCCGCGTCGAGCTCTACGGCATCGGCAGCGCGGCCCCGATCGCCGAGGATGCCAATTACCGCCTGCTGCGCATCGGCATCGAGGCGAAGGTCGTGGTCGATTCCCATGTCCAGGCGATCAGCGCCTCGTTGACCGGGCCTGACGTGGCGGTGATCACCATCTCCCATTCCGGCAGCACGCTCGAGACGGTTGCAGCCACGAAACTTGCCAAGGAAGCCGGCGCGACGACGATCTGCATCACCAATTTCGGCAAGTCGCCGCTGCTCGCCCATGCCGATATCGTGCTGCACACGATGGCGCGCGAAACGCAGTTCCGCACCGAGGCGATGACTAGCCGGATCGCACAACTTGCCATCATCGACGCGCTGATCGCCTGTGTATCGCTCGCCGATTACGACAAGGCCCTGGCGACGATCGGCAAGACCTTCGACGTCCTGTCGAGCAAGCGCTTCTGAGCCGGGGGCAGGGGAACCTCATCCCACGGGCGGACCTATCGCGTTTGCCGCGACAGCCTGCCCTCATAGGGCACACCCAGCCCTTGCGGTTGAAGCTGCAATGTTGTGCTGGATGTCCAGACTTCGAAGCAGTCCTCGCCCCGCGCTGATTGCCAGCAGAGCGCGTCGCCCTTGGCGAACCAGCGGAGATCCTGCCGGCGGCTCATCGCATATTCCGTGAGGTTGCCGCCGGGCTGGAAGCTGTAACGCCAGTGCACGCCGTCACTGAATTCCTTCCCCGACATCAAGCGATCGATCGCTGTGCCGTGAATGCGCCTGAAGCCTTTCAGCTCGGGGCGATGCTGCGCCCATGTCGTCGAGATCTGTCCGGCTGCTGCCAGTGCGAACAGGGGGAGGGCCCATCTTCTCATGCGCATCAAGATCTCCGGTGGCGCGTGAGCCGCCGGCCGCCAGCAGCCCTGGCTCCAAACGCCAGGACCGCGTCGGCTGCGAACAGGTGCGTGGCCGGCCGCTAGATCGATCCCGTGACGAATCCAAAGAGGACCCCAAGGACGGAGCATGCCGCCAGCACCCCGATCATGCCGACCTTGAAGCGAAACACCGCCAACAGCGCGCCAATTGTCAGGATCAGAGACGGGATGTTGACGGAGCTGAGCTCAGGCACGTCGACTGTCACGCCAAACCTATGAACCTCGCGCAGCTCTGAAA
>NZ_JBFTLD010000519.1:0-1211 GCF_056396265.1 Allobosea sp. 05T422_2
TTGTAGAGCTCGGGCATGCGCAGCCGGCCGAGCTCGAGGACGTCGCGGAATCCGCGCGTCGTCAGCAGCGCGGTCGTGGCGCCCTTGCCCTCCAGGATCGCGTTGGTTGCCACGGTCGTGGCGTGCACGACCTCCTCGATCTCGGTCGGCTTGCCGCCGATGCGAGCCAGCAACGCAAGCACGCCCTCGACGATGCCGCGGCTGTAGTCGTCGGGCGTCGACGGTCGTTTGAACGAATGGACCGTCTGACCGTTCTCCAGGAAGGTGATATCCGTGAAGGTGCCACCGATATCGGCACCCACTCGAAACGAGCGCGCTGTCATAGGTTGGTCTCCGCTAGGTTTTGGACCGAGATGGGCGCTGCGTGACAACGGACGAGCCGATCGCCGAGGTGAACCTCGGGTGGCTCGCTTTGCGCACAGATCGGAATCCGGTTGCTGCAACGGGGTTCGAAGGGGCAGCCGCCATGGCGGGCCGCTTCGGGCAGTGGCGGTTCGGCCGGGCGATTGCGCCCGGCGAGCCCGCGCGGGATGGCGGCGACCAGGCGCTGCGTATAGGGATGCGCTGGCGCCGCCAGAATCTCTGCGGCAGGACCCATTTCGACGATACGGCCGGCATGCATCACCAGCACGCGGTCGCAGAACGCCCCGACGAGCCCGAGATCGTGGCTGATGATCACCAGCGTCAGGTGCTTGTCGCGATGCAGCTGCTGAAGCAGCGCAATGATCTCGTTCTGCACGGAGACGTCGAGAGCCGATGTCGGCTCGTCGGCGATCAGCACCTCCGGCTTCCTGGCCAGGGCGCGGGCGATCCCGATCCGCTGCTTCTGGCCGCCCGATAGCTGATGCGGCAGCCGACCGAGCAGCTCCGGCCCGAGGCTGACCTGCGCCAGCAGGGCATCGAGCGCTCCCGGCGCGAGCGGCCCGCCGAAGGCTTCGCTCAGGCTGCGCGCGACGGTCTTGCGCGGGTTCAAGGCCGTGTGTGCGCCCTGGAAGACGAACTGCACGCGGTTTCGGAAACGCTGCCAGTCCGCGGCCGCAAAGCTCGCAAGATCGCGTCCTTCGAACGAGACCTGACCGCTGCTCGGACGGTCGAGCCCGACGAGAAGCCGCGCGAGCGTCGACTTGCCGCTGCCGCTTTCGCCGACGATGCCGAGCACGTCGCCGGCCTGGACCTCGAAGCTCGCCCCGAGCAGAGCCGACGTCGTCCTC
>NZ_JBFTLD010000520.1:0-1203 GCF_056396265.1 Allobosea sp. 05T422_2
GGATTGCGGTGAGCAGGAAAGCGGCGCGTTCACCGGGGAGGTCTCCGCCGCCATGCTCGCCGATGCCGGCGCCGGCTATGCCATCGTCGGTCATTCCGAGCGCCGCACCCTCCACGGCGAGACCAATCCGGTCGTCAAGGCCAAGGCCGAAGCGGCGCAGCGCGCCCTGCTGGTCCCGATCGTCTGCGTCGGCGAGACGCAGGCCGAGCGCGCAGCCGGCAAGGCGCTTGCCGTGGTCAGGAAACAGCTTCGCGGCTCGGTCCCCGATGCGTCGACGCCCTTGACCCTCGTCATCGCCTACGAACCGGTCTGGGCTATCGGCACCGGGCTGACCCCCACCGCCGCCGACGTCGCCGAGATGCACGAGGCGATCCGGAGCGAACTCGGGAAGCTCCTTGGCAAGGCGGCGGCCGCTGGTGTGCGCTTGCTCTATGGCGGATCGGTCAAACCGTCCAACGCGGCCGAACTGATGAATGTCCCCCATGTCGACGGTGCGCTCGTCGGCGGCGCCAGTCTCAAGGCCGAGGACTTCCTCGGCATCGCACGCGCCTGCCGCTGATCCATGCCGTCGCGTTGACGGCGGCATTGCACGAATGACGCAATTGCCGGGTGGTGCACCCGGCAACTGCATGCTATGTGCGCCGCCGAGCCCGCAATTGGCGGACATGCGGCGCGGGGCACCTTGTGGCGGCCCGCGTCATACCTATTTCGTGGGATCATGCAGAACGTTCTCATCGTCATCCATCTGATCATCGTGATCGCGCTCGTCGGCGTGGTCCTGCTGCAGCGTTCCGAGGGCGGCGGCCTGGGCATGGGTTCGGGCGGTGGCGGTGGTGTCGGCGGCTTCATGACCGGCCGCGGCCAGGCCAATGCCCTGACCCGCGCGACGGCTATCCTTGCCGGGCTCTTCTTCCTGACCTCGATCGCTCTGGCGATCATGGCGACCCATGGGCGGACGCAGCGCTCGATCATCGACGGCGCGCCGGGAACGACTGCTCCCGCGGCACCGACCGGTCCAAGTGCTCCCAACGCCGGAGGCGGCGTGCTCGACCAGTTGCGCCAGATGCAGAATCAGGGCGGCTCACAACCGCCGACACCGCCGGCAGCGCCGCAGCAGTGACGAGGACAGGGCAGGGGCCGGGAAACCGGCCCTTCTCTTTTGGGGAAGAGCTGGCGGAGGTCCGGCCCTTCTCCGTTGTGGAC
>NZ_JBFTLD010000521.1:0-1165 GCF_056396265.1 Allobosea sp. 05T422_2
GGCCATTGCCGACCTTGATCCGCTGGGCGGCCAAGGCGAAGGCGGTGACGAAGCGATCATGCACCGCCTCGTGGACATAGAACCGTGTCGGCGCGACGCAGACCTGGCCGGCATTGCGGAATTTTCGCTGGGCGCCGAGCGCAGCCACCGCCTCGACATCGACATCATCGAACACCAGGACGGGGGCGTGGCCGCCGAGTTCCAGTGTCGCGCGCTTGGGCCCCTGGGCGGCCAGGGCTGCAACCGCACGCCCACCCGCCGTGGAACCGGTGAACGAGACCTTTCGGATCACTGCTGAGCCGACGAGATGCCGCGAGACCGTTGGCGGATCTCCCAGGACGAGGTTGATCGCGCCCGCCGGCACGCCCGCCTCGACGCAGGCCTCGACCAGGGCATCGGCATGGGGCCGCTTGCCAATGCCAGGCGGTTGGAAGCGGTGCATGGATTGATCGAGGATGCCCAGCGCCATGGCGCCAGGCTTGTCTGCGGCGGTGAGCGCATCGGCAATCGTGGCTTCTTCTACGCGCCGACCGTTCTCGCCGATGTGCCGGAGGCTGCGGCGATCATGAGCGAGGAGCCCTTCGGACCGGTGGCTCCGATCGCCCGCTTCCGCGATCTGGACGAGGTCATCAGTCGTGCCAACGGCCTGCCGGTCGGGCTCGCCGCCTACGCATTCACAGGCTCCTGCTTACGGGCCCTGGCGCTCGGCGAACGGATCGAGGCCGGGATGGTCGGCATCAACCGCTTCGAGATCGCTGCGGCGGAAACCCCATTCGGCGGGGTCAAGGACAGCGGCGACGGCCGCGAGGGCGGCACCGAGGGGCTCGACGCCTATCTTGTCACCAAGACGATCAGCCAAGCCTGAGACGACCGGAGAAAGACGACCTATGACGCGCAACGGACATGGCGAGAAGCTCTCCTATTACCAGCTCGGACGGACGGCGATCTTTGCCTGCCAGGCCGACCAGCGCTTCTCCTATTGCTGCTATATTCCCGAGGGCTATGA
This sequence comes from Allobosea sp. 05T422_2, assembly GCF_056396265.1. Lineage (NCBI taxonomy): Bacteria > Pseudomonadati > Pseudomonadota > Alphaproteobacteria > Hyphomicrobiales > Alloboseaceae > Allobosea > Allobosea sp. 05T422_2. The sequence goes on from NZ_JBFTLD010000521.1 coordinate 1,007, forward strand.
GGAGRACGGCACGAAGCGCTATCCGCTGGCCGTTCTGATCCATGGCAGCACCCGCACGGTCGACAGCCTGCGCGACCAGTTCATCGATTTCGCCGAAGCCAACCAATGCGTCGTCCTGGTGCCGCTCTTTCCCTGCGGGATCGGGGAGCCGGGTGACAC
>NZ_JBFTLD010000522.1:0-1157 GCF_056396265.1 Allobosea sp. 05T422_2
TCATGCGGCGACGAAGGGCGCTCATCGGCTTGGCTTCGGTCATCGGGAGCTCCTGCTGGGCTGGGTGGCTTCAACACCCAAACCCTCCCAGCAGGAGCCTCCCGTCACAAACCCCGCAGCTTTCCCGCGTCAGCGGGTTCGTTCAATCCCAAGAGTCCACGGCTCCTAGAGTGGCGCCCGCCGTGGTTAAGAAGCGGTAAACCGACATAGTGAGCGGGTAAGAGCTGTTGGTGTGGGTGAGCGTGGTCGTGCTCACAAACGCACTGCTATTGCCGGTGATCGCCGACGCAAATACGTAGTTGGTGGCGCTCTCAGACTGTACGTGTGGCTCTGATGGCGACCAAGGCTGATCTCCCGGAGCGACTGCTCCAACTTGCCTCACGCTCCGATGGGGCCACGGTTGCCTCCTCTCCGAGGCTGCCGAAGCCCTCGCTCGCATGTCCGCGCCAGCGGTGGAACTGTCCAACTCGCCAGCCACGCCCGCTGCCGTGGAGGCCGCGAAGGCGCACATCAACGACCTCGCAGGCATCCTCGTTGACACCCAGGTCATGGTAATGGACGCGGTCGCCTCTCTGGAGCAGCGCGCCGAGTTGGCCGAGGCCGCCCTCGAGGCGATGCGCAAGGCACATGACGCCATCGAGGCCCGCGCCGCCAGGATGGCGCAGGCGCTTGATTGAGGTCAGGGYCGCGGCGGTCGCCCATCTGCCGCCGACCAGCCTCTCGGCGACGGAAAGCCTTGGCCTCGTCGTTGCCGTCACGGACGGACGCAGCCACGCGCTTCTTCCGGAGGGACAAGGCATGACCGAGCACGACCAGCGTTGCCGGGGCAGGGGGGCCGAATACGCCGACAGCATTACTGCCCGCATCAAGGCCGGAAAGGTCCATCCGAGCGGGTATGAAGGGCTAATCCTGTCTCATCTTGACCAGGCTACCTACCGGGATCACCATTCGGCACTGCACGACCTCTCCCTGACACGCTTCGACGGCAGGAGCCGCAACAGCAGATAGGCCTACACTGATCCATGGCTCCCCGGCGTTGGCCTCCCCAGGGTTGGCCGGGTGCAGAAGACCCCGTAGCGCCATGGCTCCCGAGCTGGTGGCTACGGGGTTTTTTCCCACGCTTATGTGCAATTAATTTCAGTAGAACCGGATAAACC
>NZ_JBFTLD010000523.1:0-1142 GCF_056396265.1 Allobosea sp. 05T422_2
TGCTGTTTGCTGTTGCCGATCAGTGCCTATGTCCTGCTGCTCGGCGGTCCCGGTGCGCTCAATTTATTGCGCTACCTGATCATCGCCACGGTCGCGCTGGCGGCGGTGTACATGGTGTTGTCCTTCGTGCCTTCGCTGGCGCGCTTCCACACCGGAGCCGGACAGCTCGCAGTCGAACATGAGCTGCCGCCCTGGAAGCGTTTCTATCGGCCCAAGCGCCTGATCCTGATGGCTCTTGTCGCCTTTGGCCTGATCGCCATTCTGGACCAGAGCGTCGGCCTGCCTCGGGTCGATACCGGCCTCTGGGGCGGGATGACGGTGACCTTCCTGATCGCGGCGGTCGGCATCGTCTTTTCGCTGCCGCTCGGTGTCGTGCTGGCGCTCGGACGGCGCTCCCGCCTGCCGATCATCCAGCTGCTCTCGGTGATCTTCATCGAGTTCGTGCGCGGCGTGCCGTTGATCACGGTGCTGTTCATGGCCAACACGATGCTGCCGCTCTTCGTGCCGCAGGAATGGTCGCCCGACCGCTTGCTGCGCCCGCTGGTCGGTGTTGCCCTCTTTGCGGCGGCCTATATGGCCGAAGTCATTCGCGGCGGCCTGCAGGCCATCCCGAAGGGCCAGTACGAAGGGGCGATGTCGCTCGGCCTCGGCTACTGGAACATGATGCGCCTGATCATCCTGCCGCAGGCGTTGCGCATCGTGATTCCAGGCATCGTCAACACCTTCATCGGGCTGTTCAAGGATACGACGCTGGTCACCATCGTCGGCATCTTCGACTTCCTGCGGACCATCGAGGCGACCCTGGTCGATCCGACCTGGGCGACGCCGACGACACGCGCGACGGGCTATGCTTTCGCCGCGATTTTCTATTTCCTGTGCTGCTGGGGCATGTCGCGCTATTCGATCTCGGTCGAACGCCGTCTTGCTGCCGGCCAAAGACGTTGAGGGAGACCAAGAACATGGCAATGGCAGAGAGCAACATCTCGATGCGTCCGGCGGCGCTGAAGCAGACCTCCCTGAACACGGATACGGCCGTGGAGATGATCGGGGTCAACAAGTGGTATGGCGAGTTCCATGTGCTGCGCGACATCAACCTGAAGGTGGCGCGCGGCGAGAAGCTGGTGATCTGCGGCCCCTCAGGC
>NZ_JBFTLD010000524.1:0-1124 GCF_056396265.1 Allobosea sp. 05T422_2
AAACGCGCCGGCGTGATCACGGCCGGACCGCGCAGCCCGGAACCGGGGGCGCCCTATACCTATGTCACGACCGACACATTCCTGTCGGTCTTCGGTCTCGCCAGCCTGCGCGACCTGCCGGACCTGGAAAAGCTCGAGGATGCCGGCCTGCTCTCGAAGGACACGCTGTTGGTTGAGGAGATTCCGAGGGGTGGCGGCGACGAAGGGGAGGGCGACACGGAACGCGACGACCTCCCATTTGATGATCCGGATCCGGCGGATGGAACTGAGCCTCGGCTCTGAACCGAGATCGCACAGCCGTCCCGGCCACGCCCCGAGTCGCGGAGATTATCCGCGGATAGTGGATAGAATCTAACGTTAGGTACCCGGCCACAATCGTCCAAGGTCACTCCCCGCCCCGCTAGATCGAGCAGGGAGCRTGCTGTCTCAGGCAACGGTGTCAGCAAGGTCCTTGGCAACTTTGAATTTCACGACCGTCTTGGCCGGAACATCGATCATCGCCCCAGTCGAGGGGTTGCGGGCTTGACGGGCATCGCGTTTCGCCGCGGAGAGCTTGCCGACCCCGCCTAGAGTGACATCGTCACCTTCGTTGAGCGTCTTCGATACGACAGCGGCCAGAGAGGTGAGGATCGCTCCGACATCAGCCTTCGACTTATTGGTCTCTTCGGCAATGGCTGCAATGAGTTCGTTCTTAGTCATCGGAAATCCATCTAAGTTCGGGAATCCCGACATAGTCCGGCAATACCGATATGCAAGAGGAGGAAAGCCGGCCCCTGGTGACGTGTGTCGGTGGCTATAAACGTTCGCCTTAGCCAAGACCTTGTCGTTCCATGGATGATTTAGAGACTACAATAGAGAAAAGCTGCAAGAAATAGCTCTGCATTTTTGGAGGCGGAAGCTTCGGTGCTTCGGATTATGCGCCAGCGCCGGAGGGGGGACCGTGCCGCGGCATCGCAGCACTGAGTTTCGCCTCCGCCAAGAGAGCTCCGCGGTCATTGCGCCAGCGCCATTCACCCTCGGCTGCATAATTTATCGTGCGAAGAGTTGAATACCTCGTACCGATCGCTGAACTGGCGATCTTCGCAGCGAGTACTGCTTCAGGGGCTCGGACGCCGATTTTGCCA
>NZ_JBFTLD010000525.1:0-1123 GCF_056396265.1 Allobosea sp. 05T422_2
CAAGGAGGCGCTCCGAACCCTCGCCGCGCGGCGCGGCGCCGTCATCGCCGATTTCGCTCATCGCTMGATGGTCACGCAGCAGGATAGCAATTACTGGGATCCGCTGCATTTCCGGCTGCCGATCGCGCGGCGTGTCGAGGCTGACCTGACAGCGATCGCGCGCGACGCCCAGGTGAGTTCGGACGGCTTCGTGCAGGTCTCCCGGCCCTGATCGTTAACCCGGCATAAACCACGCAAGGCTAGCCTGCCGGCATGGTCGTCCGCCGTGGTCTCAGATCCTTTTTCATCACGCTCGCGCTCTATCTCGTATCGAGTGGAGCGGTCGGCTACTTCATGTTCCATGCCCAGCATGGCTCGCGCGGGCTCGAGGCCCGCGGCGGCCTGCAGGAATCGCTGCGGGTCATGGAGGATGAGCTCAAGGAGCTCACCACCGAGCGCAAGAGCTGGGAGCAACGCCTCGCCCTGATGCGCGACGAAGCCGTCGATCGCGATCTGCTGGAAGAGCGCGCGCGCGCGTCGCTCGGCCGGATCCATCGGAACGATGTCATCATCATGGGGCGCTGAGGAGCGGGAAAAGCCRCAGAATAGTTCCGGTTACATCGATTAACTGAATTCCAGTTAATACATGAAATCTTAGAAATATCAGCGACATAACTCATGCTGCATTGCGAGATACCTCCCTCGCCAAGGGGTATGTGATCCTCTACAACCAAGGTCGAATGATCTTGGAGGATCGCCGATGGCCGTTGCCGCGCGCAAGACGAAAGCTCCCGCTCAAGCCAAAACCGCGACCAAGGGCGCGGCAAAGGCCAGTTCAGCCAAGACAACTGCGGAGAAGGGGGCGGCCAAAGCGTTGAGCAACATGCCCGCCTTCACAAGGGAAGAAGACCTTCACGCCTATTACGAGATGCTGCTGATCCGCCGCTTCGAGGAGAAGGCCGGGCAGATGTACGGCATGGGCCTGATCGGTGGCTTCTGCCACCTCTATATCGGCCAGGAAGCCGTCGTCATCGGCATGCAGATGGCCTCGAAGGACGGCGATCAGGTCATCACCGGCTATCGCGATCACGGTCACATGCTTGCGACCGGAATGGAATCACGCGGCGTGATGGCCGAGCCGGGC
>NZ_JBFTLD010000526.1:0-1115 GCF_056396265.1 Allobosea sp. 05T422_2
ATCGCGGCGAGGTTGTCGCGCTCGGCGATCAGGCGGGCCTTGCGGCCGAGATTTTCGCCGAGCTGCGAGCGGATGATCGAGAGCTCGGCCTTGGTCTGGACATMGTCGAGCCAGAACAGGGTCTGGCCAGCCTCGACCCGGTCGCCCTGGCGCACCCCGATCGCCTGGACGATGCCGCCGTCGCGGTGCTGCACCTCCTTGAGGTTCTGGTCGACCTTGACCGAGCCCTGGGCGATCACGGCGCCGTTGAGATGGGCGCTGGCGGCCCAGCCGCCGCAGCCGACGACCAAGAGCAGGGCGAGCGCCGTACCGGCGAGCATATGCCGGCCGAGCCCGAAATTCGGCTCGCGCCCTTCCCTGGCGTCCCCACCGGACTGCGATGCGACACTGCTCTTGATCATGCTCATCTCTCCCGTCAGACGGCCCGGAATGCGAGACGCTGCGGCCCCGCCCCCTCGCCGGGATCAGTAGTAATAAAGCCTGTGACTGCCCTGGATCTCGATCGAGTAGTCCTTCTCGTCATTCTGCTCGAGATAGACATCGACATAGGTGCGGTCGTCGTCACCGATCTTCTCGATGCGGAAGCGGAATGGCCGACCGGAATCGTCGCCCTCGTCGCCATAGGTGCGATCGAAGGCATCGTCGTCGGAACCGCTTCCGCCGTCGTCATCATCGTCATCATCATCGTGCTTGCGGATCTGGTACTGCTTGATGCGGATGCGGTCGCCGGCCTCGAGGTCGAGGATCTGGTGGATCAGGTCGCGATCGTCCTCATCATAGGGCACGTCGAAGGAGAAGGTGTCGTCGCCCGCCCCGCCGGTCAGCGTCACCRCATCAGYGCCGATGGTGAAGTGGTCRTTGCCGCTGCCGCCGATCACCGCCTCGATGCTGGAGAASCYGTCCTCGCCGATCTCGACGCYGACCGCCTTGCCCTCGACCAGGTTGATGTCGATGCATTGCGTCGCCTGGGAGTAATCCAGTGTGTCGCAGCCGCTGCCGCCATCATAGCAATCGGCCGTGGCATCGAGGGTGCCGATGATCACGTCGTTGCCGGACCCGGCTTCGACCCGGTCCCTGCCCCCACCGCCATCGAGCGTATCCGCGCCGCTGCCGCC
>NZ_JBFTLD010000527.1:0-1104 GCF_056396265.1 Allobosea sp. 05T422_2
ACGCTTGGGCTCAATGCGGCTCCCGAGGCGCTGGCGGCCCTGCGCCTGGAGATGGGGCTCGACAAGCCGGCACTGGTCCGTTTTCTCGCCTGGATTTCGGGCCTCCTGACCGGCGATCTCGGCCTGAGCTACACCTATCGTGTGCCGGTGGCCCAGCTGATCGGCGAGCGGATGGCTGTCACCCTGCCATTGGCGCTGGGGGCGATCATGCTGGCTACATCGATTGGCGTTCCACTTGGCTTGCTCGCCGCAGCCAATCATAATCGGCCGACCGATGCGGCCGTGATGGTCTTCGCGCAGCTCGGGCTGGCTGTTCCGAATTTCTGGTTCGGCCTCTTGCTCGTGCTGCTTTTCGCGATCGGGCTCGGCTGGTTTCCGGCCGGCGGTTTCCCGGGCTGGCAGGCCGGGCCGGCTGCTGCCGTGAAGGCGCTGCTGCTGCCGGCCCTCGCGCTCGCCCTGCCGCAGGCGGCGATCCTGGCCAGGGTGACGCGCTCCTCGATGCTCGACACGCTGCAGGAGGATTTCGTCCGTACCGCTCGCGCCAAGGGACTGGCAGAACCGGTCACGGTGGTCAGGCATGCACTGCGCAACGCCTTGATTCCGGTCGTTACCATCATGGGGCTGCAATTCTCGGTGCTGATCGCCGGCGCGATCATCATCGAGAATGTCTTTGCGCTGCCGGGGCTCGGGCGCCTCGTCTTCCAGTCGATCACCCAGCATGACCTGATCGTCGTGAAGGATCTGGTGATGCTGTTTGCCGGCCTCGCCATCCTGGTGAATTTTGCGGTCGAGCTCGTCTATGGGCTCATCGACCCGCGCCTGAGGGAGGCGTCGTGACACCGGCCGGTGCGTCGGCCCCGGTCTCGGCGAAACGCTGGTGGACGGGCCCCTCCTTCCTGATCGGTTTCGCGCTGACCGGGATCATCGTTGCGGGGGCGCTGCTGTCCTATGTCTGGACGCCCTATCCGCCGACGCAGATGATGATCCTGAATCGCCTGAAGCCCCCTTCGGCGACGAACTGGTTCGGGACCGACCAATTCGGTCGCGACGTCTTCTCGATGATCATGGTGGGCGCCCGCAACTCGCTGGCGGTCGGGCTCGGCG
>NZ_JBFTLD010000528.1:0-1092 GCF_056396265.1 Allobosea sp. 05T422_2
CCGTAAATCTCGGCGATCTTCGAGCCAGGGGCCAGCTTTGAGGCGTAGGCGCCGAGCCGCATCGTGCCGCCCAGATCGCCACCGGCCGCACGCATCTCGAGATCGTTGCCGCGCATCCATTCGGTCATCAGGCCGACGACAGGCTCCTCGGTGGGGCCGAACTCGGTCGAATTGGCCTTCTCGATCTGAGCGAGCGAACGAGCTGCCTCGATCACCGCCATCTGCATGCCGAAGCAGATGCCGAAATAGGGAACCTTGCGCTGCCTGGCGAAGGTCGCCGCCTTGATCTTGCCCTCGGCACCGCGATGTCCGAAGCCGCCGGGAACCAGGATGCCGTGGACATGCTCCAGGAAGGGAGCCGGGTCTTCCTTCTCGAAGACCTCCGATTCGATCCAGTCGAGATTGACCTTGACCCGGTTGGCGATGCCGCCGTGCATCAGGGCCTCGATGAGGGACTTATAGGCGTCCTTCATGCCGGTGTATTTGCCGACGATGGCGATCGTGACTTCGCCCTCGGGATTCTTCACGCGCTCGGAAATGCGCCGCCAGTTGCTCAGGTCGGGCGCTTCGCCGGCGTCCAGGCCGAACGCCGCCAGAACCTCGGTGTCGAGCCCTTCGGCATGATAGGACAGCGGCACGTCATAGATCGAAGCAACGTCCCGGGCCTCGATCACCGCGGTTTCGCGGACATTGCAGAACAAAGCGAGCTTGCGGCGTTCCTCACGCGGGATTTCGCGGTCGGTGCGGCAGAGCAGGATATCGGCCTGGATGCCGATCGAACGCAGCTCCGCAACCGAATGCTGGGTCGGCTTCGTCTTCAGTTCTCCGGCCGTCGGGATATAGGGCAGCAGCGTGAGATGCGTGAAGATGCACTGGCCGCGCGGCAGCTGCTGGCTGATCTGGCGAATGGATTCGAGGAAGGGCAGGCTCTCGATGTCGCCGACCGTGCCGCCGATCTCGACCAGCGTGAAGTCATAGTCTTCATTGCCGGTGAGGACGAATTCCTTGATGGCATTGGTGACGTGCGGAACGACCTGGATCGTCGCACCGAGATAGTCACCCCGGCGCTCCTTGGTCAGGATGTCCATATAG
>NZ_JBFTLD010000529.1:0-1085 GCF_056396265.1 Allobosea sp. 05T422_2
GGCCCGAACAGGGCAATGGCGAGCACGAGATTAATAAATAGAAGTTGCCGGCGACTGAGCAAAGCCACGGTAATCCAAGAACCAAAATGGAGAGGGGAAGCTCTGAGACCTCAAAGGCCGCGATCAATTCCCGGCTACCACGGCCGCGATTGATCCTGACCCGCGTCGAATAGAGCTTCCCCTCCCACTTCCCCAGCCTAGGCGGCCCGATGGCTGCTCCGCAAGAAGCAGGGATGCCGGAATGTTATCTAACCGTTGCCCGCAGACCCATGCGAACAGCAGCCAGATACTTGTTCTTCTCAGCCAAACCCAGCTTCGAGGTAGTTGCGACGGTGTCCACTGGAGTAAAACCGACGCCAGCTAACCTGCGGGGGCAATGGTGGCGGGTGATGCGTCCGCGCGGCTGGCTCAGGCGGCATGTCGCGCCCGAGTTGGGGTCATCGCAACTGACGGAGTGGACGTCGGCGCCGATGAGATCTCCGGCACGGTCTACGTGTTCCGGCCACGGTCCACCGAGCGATCAAGCTCGTTCGATAGAAAGCAGAAGCCTTTCGCTGCCTATAAGAAAAAGGCCCGGCTTGCGCCGGGCCTTCCTTGGAGACGTAGAGAGACTTGGACGATCAGAAGTCCATGCCGCCCATGCCGCCGCCGCCCGGCATAGCCGGCATGGCGTCCTTCTTCGGCAGCTCGGCGATCATCGCTTCGGTGGTGATCAGCAGGCCGGCGATCGAAGCCGCGTCCTGGATCGCCGTGCGCACGACCTTGGTCGGGTCGATAATGCCGGCCTTGACCAGATCGCCGTACTCACCGGTCTGGGCATTGTAGCCGTAGGCGTAGTCCTTCGACTCGAGCAGCTTGCCGACCACGACTGCGCCGTCATCACCGGCGTTGTCCACGATCTGCTTGGCCGGGGCCATGATCGCCTTGCGGACGATCTCGATGCCGGTCTTCTGGTCGTCGTTCTGGGTCTTGATCGACTTGACGGTCTGGAGCGCGCGCAGGAGCGCCACGCCGCCACCCGGCAGGATGCCTTCTTCKACCGCAGCGCGGGTCGCGTTCAGGGCATCGTCGACGCGGTCCTTCTT
>NZ_JBFTLD010000530.1:0-1077 GCF_056396265.1 Allobosea sp. 05T422_2
GGTGGCGCGTGCCGCCATCGGCTGTTGGTGCAGCAACTCGACGGCGTCGTCGGCGTCGTCATCCTCGTCCGAGATCAGGGCCGAGTTCAGCGGCTGCGACAGCTTCGAACCGTCGCGGTAGAGGGCGTTCGCCTTCAGGGCCAGCTTCCAGGAGAGCAGATAGGCGCTCTTGCAGTCCTCGACGGTGGCGTCGTTCGGCATGTTGATCGTCTTCGAGATCGCGCCCGAGATGAAGGGCTGCGCCGCCGCCATCATGCGGATGTGGCTCTCGACGGATAGATAGCGCTTGCCGATGCGTCCGCACGGGTTCGCACAGTCGAAGACGTTGTAATGCTCAAGCTTGAGATGCGGCGCGCCTTCCAGTGTCATCGCTCCGCAGACATGAACATTGGCGGCCTCGATCTCGGCCTTCGAGAAGCCGAGGAAGGGCAGGAGTTCGAACGACATGTCGTTCAGCTTCTCGGCCGGGACCTTGAGCTCATTGACGAGGAAGTCCTCGCCCAGCGTCCACTTGTTGAAGACGAACTTGATGTCGAAAGCGGCCTTCAGGTCCTTCTCGACCGCGTCGATCTTGGCCTGGGGGAAGCCCTTGGCCCGGAGCGAGCCGTGATTGATGCCAGGAGCCTGGGCTAGCGAGCCATGGCCGACGGCATAGGCCTCGATCTCGGCGATCTCGGCCTCGCGGTAGCCGAGCGAGCGCAGCGCGTCGGGAACGGCGCGGTTGATGATCTTGAAGTAGCCGCCGCCGGCCAGCTTCTTGAACTTCACCAGCGCGAAATCGGGCTCGATGCCAGTGGTGTCGCAATCCATGACGAGGCCGATCGTGCCGGTCGGCGCGATCACCGTCGTCTGGGCGTTGCGGTAGCCATACATCTTGCCGAGCGAGAGGGCCTCGTCCCAGACGGCGCGGGCGCGTTCCGACATAGTGGTGCTGGAGCCGCCGAGGCGGGCGAGCGTGCCATGGTCGAGCGGCACCGGCGTAACCTGCAGGCCCTCATAGCCCGAGGCCTGCCCATGAGCGGCGGTGCGGTGGTTGCGAATGACGCGCAGCATGTGGCTGGCGTTCTTCTTGTATCC
>NZ_JBFTLD010000531.1:0-1057 GCF_056396265.1 Allobosea sp. 05T422_2
TTGCCGTGATGTTCCCGCAGGATGCGATCATCGGCGAAGAGGGTGGCGGCGAAGCCTCGGACGCGGTCTGGATCATCGACCCGATCGACGGCACCTCGAATTTCGCCCGCGGCGACCGCAACTGGTGCATCTCGATCGGTTTTCTGCTGAACGGCGTTCCCGAAATCGGCATTCTCTCTGCGCCGGCGCTGGGCGAGATCTATGTCGGACGCAAGGGGCAAGGCGCGACCCTGAATGGCGAGGCGATCAAKGTGTCGGGGCAGACCGATATCAAGCGCGCCTATGTCGAACTGGGCTGGTCGACGCGCATCCCGGCCGAACGCTATGTCGCGATGATCGGGCGTGGCTACGCCGCAGGCGCCTCGGTGAAGCGCGGTGGCTCCGGCGCGCTCGGCCTGGCCCATGTCGCGAATGGCCGGACGGAGGCCTATGCCGAACTCCACATCAACGCATGGGATGTTGCGGCCGGTGTCGTGATCGCAGCCGAAGCCGGCGCCTATGTCAGCGATTTCTTCAGCGGGGACGGTATTGCCAAAGGCAACCCGATCCTGTGCTGCAYGCCGGGGCTTCGCCGCGAACTCGAACAGGTCACGCAGATCGGGAGCCGGCAGGCGAACGATTGATCTTTGCCGGCAACACGTCACTATCAAGCCAATAACAAGACCAAGAACGACACGTAACGGGAGGATGACATGCAGGGATTTCAATGGCTCCGGACCGGGGTCCTGGCAGCGCTGGCCAGCGGGGCTGCTTTTGCGGCGGCCCCCGCACAGGCCCAGGGTGCACTCGTCATGTATTGCGGCGTCCAGGAGGAATGGTGCCGCGCCATGTCGACCGCGTTCGAGCGCGATACGGGGATCAAGGTCGCGATGACCCGCAAATCGGCGGGCGAGATCTATGCCCAGCTCAAGGCGGAATCGGCCAATCCGCGCGGCGATATCTGGTGGGGTGGCACGGGTGACCCCCATCTCCAGGCTGCCGAGGAAGGGCTGACCCTCGAATATGAATCGCCGGTCAACAAGGACCTTCACGACTGGGCGCTGTCGCAGTGGAAGGC
>NZ_JBFTLD010000532.1:0-1049 GCF_056396265.1 Allobosea sp. 05T422_2
GCGCTGATCTGGGCGGACTGAGGCTGGTTGACGCCACGCTCTTTCGCGGCGCCACGATCTCTCGCCAGCAGGCTGGCCAGCTGCTCGCGGAATTGGGCTTGAAGGTGCGCTAGGGGGGGCAGCCTCCGTGGGGCATCTCGGGGAAGTGTCACCCTAACGTCCCCGGKGGACGCGTCGCCAGCGCCTCGGGCTGCTGCGGGTATCCCTTCGATCGGGAGCCTTGAGAGCGTCACACAAGGATGTTTAGGCGGGGTATGAACGCCTATCTTACTCTTGCCGTTGCCATCGTCGCCGAGGTCATCGCCACCTCGGCTCTCAAAGCGTCGGAGGGGTTTTCAAAACTGGGACCCACGGCCGTCGTTGCGGTCGGATATGGCGTCGCGTTCTACTTCCTGTCGCTCACCTTGAGGAGCATGCCTGTCGGGATCGCCTATGCCGTCTGGTCGGGCGCAGGTATCGTCCTGATCTCGGCGGTGGGGTGGTTTGCGTTCGGCCAGAAGCTCGATCTCTGGGCGGTGGTCGGAATGGGCCTGATCGTGACGGGCGTCCTGGTCGTGAACGTCCTCTCCTCCTCAGGCGGGCATTGAGCGCTTCTGCAGCCTGGCTAATTTCGCGCCCTGGCGCGCGGCCATAGCGCCAATACCAAGCATCCACTAGTATAGGGGGCAACGGGACCACCGGTTTGCCGCCCGCAAACAGTGCCGTCACTTATGTGGTTGTGTTCGGATGCCAAAATCCCCACGATAAGCAGCGATCGCGATTTCACCCAGCACCAGACGGGACCGAGAACGTTGAGACTGCTCGCGCGCCTCTTTCAGAGATTCCTCGTTCTCTGCCTGGGCGTCGTCAGCGTTTGGCTGATCGTCTTCGTCATTTTCGATACGGCAGACCACAGGCTGCCATGGATCCTGGCGGCAAGCCTGACCTACGGTCTGGCTGCCTATGTCATTCTGCCAAACGTGGTTCGAATGGGCCTGAAGGTTCTTCACCGCAGATTGATCCCCCGATACACGATCACCGGAGATGGTCTGCCCGGAGACCCTGTAAAC